>NZ_LEKI01000012.1:0-67699 GCF_001029525.1 Nocardiopsis sp. RV163
GCCTCCTCGGGCCCGCTGGGCGGGGGCTCCCGCGGGGTGAACTCGACGGGGAGCCGGACGGGGGACCAGGACAGGGCCGACAGCCGCCAGCGCAGCCGGTCGGGCGGCACGGCCAGGCGCAGCCCGGGCAGGCGGGTGAGCAGGACACGCACCGCGACGGCGACGACGGTGGTCGCCTCCTCGATGGCGGGGCACCGGTGCGGCCCCGCTCCCCAGGCCACGTGCGCCCGGTTGGCGGTCTCCTCCATCCGTTCGGCGTTCTCCAGGGCGAAGAAGCGGTTCGCGGCGGCGAAGGCCATCAGCACGGGGGTCCCGGCCACGATCACCCGGCCGTCGGCGAGGGGCACGTCCACGCGCGGGTAGAGAACGGGGAAGTTGGTGATCGGCGGGTCCCGCCACAGCACGCGGTCGAGGGTCTCGGCCAGGGAAGCCTCTGAGGGCGGGGGCGTGCCGGGCCCGGAGGGGCCGGTCAGGCAGGCGCGCAGGACCGCGTCGATCAGGTGCGCGGTCGGCTCGTTGGCGGCGGCGACCAGCAGGAGCTGCATGACCGCCTCCTCGTCGCTGAGGGCGGCGCGGTGCCGGATCATCCGCGTCGTGAGGTCGTCCGCGGGTTCGCGGCGCCTGGCCGCCACCGCCTCCGACAGCACCCGCTCGGCCTCCGCGCCGGACCTGTGCGCGTCCACGCCGAGCCACAGGTCTCGCACGGCGGCGGCGAAGCGCGCGCCCTGGTCCTCGTCGAGGCCGAAGAGGTCGTTCATGACCAGCGACGGCAGCACGCGCGCGTACTCGCCGAGGAGTTCGGCCCGCCCCCGCGCGCAGAACTGGTCGATCAGCCGGTCGGCGTAGCGGCTGGCGGTCCGGCGCAGGCGTTCGGCGCCGACGCCGCCGAGGACGTCGGTGACGACCCCTCGGTAGCGCTCGTGCTCCGCGCCGTCGACGTACAGGGCGCTGGCCCGGGGGGCCAGCATCGGCACCAGAGCGGAGCCCGGGCCGACCCGCCCCTCGGTGAGGTCGCGCCACAGCCTGGGGTCGTGGCTGAACGCGGTGGTGTCCCGGGACCAGGAGATGAGGGTGGCGTAGTCGGTGACCAGCCACCCGTGCACGCCGGATTCGATCTCGACCGGGACCACGGGCCCGTGGTCGGCGCGCATCCGGGCGTACACGGAGTAGGGGTCGGGGTGCGGCTCGCCGCGGCGCAGCGCGGCTCGGGGACATCCGGAGGACACGGGTACCTCGGCTGGGGGATCGGGTACGGGCACGGCGTCGCGCAACCCTAGCGGCCCGCCCGGACGGGCGCGAGGCCCGCCCTCGCTTCCTCCGCCGGGGCGGAGGGCCCCTCGCGGCCGAGACGGCCTCCACGAACCGGGGGGAGGGGCGCGGACGCTCCCCGCGCCCCTCCCCCCGCCGTTCTCCGGCACGCCGGTCAGGAGGCCCGGTCGGCGGCCCCGTCCCCCGCCAGCGGGCGGAACCTGCGCAGCCGCTGGCTGTTGCTGACGACGAAGACGCTGGAGAAGGCCATGGCGGCTCCGGCGATCATGGGGTTGAGCAGCCCCGCCGCCGCCAGCGGGATCGCGGCCGCGTTGTAGGCGAAGGCCCAGAACAGGTTGCCCTTGATGGTGCCGAGGGTCCTGCGGGACAGTCGGATGGCGTCGGCGGCGGCGCGCAGGTCGCCGCGCACCAGGGTCAGGTCGCTGGCCTCGATGGCCGCGTCCGTCCCAGTGCCCATCGCCAGCCCCAGGTCCGCCTGGGCCAGGGCGGCGGCGTCGTTGACCCCGTCGCCGACCATCGCCACCGTGCGCCCCTCGCCCTGCAGCCGCTGCACGGCCTCGACCTTGTCGCGGGGCAGGACCTCGGCGATCACCTCGTCGATGCCGACCCGGTCGGCCACCGTACGGGCCACCGCGCGGTTGTCCCCGGTGAGCAGGATCGGGGTGAGCCCCAGCTCGCGGAACCTGCGGACGGCCTCGGCGCTGGTGGGCTTGACCGTGTCGGCCACCACCAGCACTCCCCGGACGCGGCCCTCCCAGCCCACCGCCACGGCGGTGCGGCCCTGCGCCTCGGCCTCGGCGAGGGCGGCGGCCAGCCGCTCGGGCAGGACGGCGCCGTCCTCCTCCAGCAGCGCGACCCGGCCGACGGCGACGGCACGGCCCCCGACCGTCCCCCGGACGCCCAGGCCCTCGGCGTTGGCGAAGTCCCCGGGGGACGGGAGCGGGCCCACGCGGTCGGCGGCCCCGGCCGCTACCGCCCGCGCGATGGGGTGCTCGGAGGCGTTCTCCAGGGCCCCGGCCAGGCGCAGGACCTCCTCCTCGTCCTCGCCCTCGGCGGTGGACACACCGGTCAGGGTCATCCGGCCGGTGGTGACGGTGCCGGTCTTGTCCAGCACGACCGTGTCCACGCGCCGGGTGTCCTCCAGCACCTCCGGGCCCTTGATGAGGATGCCCAGCTGGGCGCCGCGCCCGGTGCCCACCATCAGGGCCATGGGCGTGGCCAGGCCCAGGGCGCACGGGCAGGCGATGATGAGCACCGCGACCGCGGCGGTGAAGGCGGCCGGGGCGGACGCCCCCAGCACGAGCCAGACGACGAGCGTGGCGAGCGCGACGAGGATGGCGATCGGGACGAAGACGCCGGAGACGCGGTCGGCCAGGCGCTGGACCTCGGCCTTGCCGTTCTGGGCCTCCTCCACCAGGCGAGCCATCTGGGCGAGCTGGGTGTCCGAGCCGACCCGGGTGGCGCGCACGACGAGGCGCCCGCCCGCGTTGACGGTCGCGCCGACCACGGAGTCTCCGGGCCCGACCTCCACCGGCACCGACTCGCCGGTGAGCATGCTCACGTCCACGGCGGAGGTGCCCTCCTCCACCACGCCGTCGGTGGCCACCTTCTCCCCCGGCCTGACGAGGAAGCGGTCGCCGACGACGAGGCGGTCCACGGGCACCGGCTCCTGCCGGGAGTCCGCGCCGCGCAGGACGGTGGCCTCCCCGACCCCGAGTTCGAGCAGGGCGCGCAGGGCGGCGCCCGCCCGCCTCTTGGAGCGGGCCTCGAAGTACTTGCCGAGGAGGATGAAGGTGGTGACCCCGGCGGCCACCTCCAGGTAGATGTCGGCCGACCCGTCGCCGCGGGCGACGGTGAACTCGAAGGGGTGGGTCATCCCCGGCATGCCCGCGGTCCCGAGGAAGAGCGCGTACAGCGACCACAGGAACGCCGCCGACACCCCGAGGGAGACCAGCGTGTCCATGGTGGCGCTGCCCAGCCTGAGGTTCTTCCAGGCGGCGACGTGGAAGGGCAGCGCGCCCCAGACGACGACGGGCGCCGCCAGGGTCAGCGAGGCCCACTGCCAGTAGGTGAACTGCAGGGCGGGGATCATCGCCATCGCGATGACCGGCACCGACAGGACCGCGCTGACGGTCACCCGGTCGCGCAGCGCGCGGGCGGGGTCGGCGGGTTCCGCGGCGGCCTCGGCCGCCTCGGGTTCGGCCCGGGGGACGGTGGCGGTGTAGCCCGCCTTCTCGACCTGGGCGACGAGGTCCTCCACCGGGGTGGGCGCGCCGTCGAAGGAGACGCGGGCCCTCTCGGTGGCGAAGTTGACGGTGGCGGTGACCCCGTCGAGCTTGTTGAGCCGCTTCTCGACCCGGTTGGCGCAGGCGGCACAGGTCATGCCGCCGATGTCCAGTTCGACCGGTGCGGTGTCGGCCCGGCCCGCCGCGGCTGCGCTGCTGCTCATAGCCCTTCCTCGGTCCTCCGTGACGTCCCCGTGCTCTCGTGGACGGTCCTGTGCTCCGGTGCCGGAGGGCCCCGGAGCCCGGCGCGGTCGGGCGTCCCGCCCGTGCGCCGGAACTTCCCCGCGGGCCGGGGAGGGCGGTGCGCCGCTCCCGTCCGGACCGCGGGGCCGGTGTGCGCGTCAGCCGCGCACCTCGTATCCGGCCTCGTCGATGGCGGCGCGGACCGACGCGTCGTCGACCGGGCCGTCGCTGGTGACGGTCACCTTCTTGCTGTCGAGGTCGACCTTGACGTCGGTGACCCCCGCGACCCCGCCGACCTCCTCGGTGACGGAGTTGACGCAGTGTCCGCAGCTCATGCCGTCAACGGTGTAAACAGCGGTGCTGGTGGCAGCCATTTCGCCTCCTGGGGCATGTGTGCTGTACCGGCCCTCCTGGGGCCGGTCTCCGATGCACTCAACATACCCCTTGGGGGTATGATGCTGTCAAATGTCCGCCGAGCGCGCCGCCCGGGAAACGACGAAGGCCCCCGTACGCGACGCGCGGGGACCTCGGGCTGCGGCCACGGGGGCCGGGGAGGCGTTCGGCGCCCCGGCGGGCGGTCCGGATACCCTCCCCCCGTTCTCCGGGGGCGGCCCGTGTTCGGACCGGAGAGCGGGGCGGCGGGTGCACCGGACCGCGCGCGGCGGAGCTGCCGGAAGCTGGAAGGGGGACGGGGGGTGGGGACGGACCGGGAAAAGGGCGAAGAGGGGGCGGGTACTACTCGGTTTTGAGTTCCAGGCGGGCGACCACGCGTTCGCTCGCGTGGTGGTTGTTCAGCGTGAACCCGGCCCGCCGGAACATCTCCACCGTTCCCGTGTAGACCTCGGCGCTGGGCGCACGCCCTCCGGCGGTGTCCACCGGATAGGCCTCCAGGACACGGGCGCCGTTGGCCCGGGCGTACTCGATCGCCCCGTCCAGCAGGCGGCTGCCCAAACCGCGCCTGCGCCGACGGGGCGGGAGCCAGAAGCAGACCAGCGACCACACGCCGGGCTCGCGGGGGTCGGCCGGGCGCAGGGACCGCGACCGGGACAGCCGGATGAAGTCCTCCCGGGGGGCCACGGACACCCACCCGCAGGGGCCGCCCTCGTCGTAGGCGAGCAGGCCGGGCACCCGCCCGTCCAGGGTCAGGCGCCGCAGTTCCTCCTTGTTGTCCACACCGCGCTGGGAGCGGTCACAGGAGGTGCTCGCCGTGTGGTCCTTGGCCCGCCTCCGGAAGAAGGTGCACCAGCAGTGCCCGTAGGCTCCGGTCGGTCCGAACAGGTTCTCCAGGTCTTCCCACCGCTCGGCGGTGGCGGGCTCGATTGAGACGGTGGACATCGGACTCCCTCGACGAGACACACGGGCCGCCACAACTGTGATCCAGCACACTAGCGATTATTCGCCGTGACCGAAAGAACACAGATGCACTGAAAAGCCTTACCTGGTGGGTTCTGTAATCGAATGACCCCCTTGAAGACGCGGGTGGGGCGGGGGATGCGTACTCCCCCGCCCCACCCGCGGACGGCTCAGAACCCCGGCCGGAGCGCGGCACGGCTCGGGGCCCGGTGCGGCGCGGGCACAGTCCCGCGGCCCTCAGACCCGGTCGGCCTCCGCCGCCGCCTCCCTCTCCCTCGGCTCCCAGCACTCCACGCCGCGCAGGTCGGGCAGCCGGTCCCGCGTGAACACGGGGTCGATGCCCTGGCGCCGCTGGTCGTTGTAGTCCTTGAGCACCCGTGCCGCGATCGCGGCCAGCGGTGCGATGGCCACGAGGTTGATCAGCGCCATCATGCCCATGGTCGTGTCCGCCAGCGTCCAGACCAGGTCGATCGAGCCCAGCGAGCCGAGGAAGCTGGCCACGAGGAAGACGATCTTGTAGCCGAGCATGACGCGCCGGTCGGCGGTCAGGTACTCCACGTTCGACTCGCCGTAGTAGTAGTTGCCCAGCACCGACGTGAACGCGACCAGGAGGATGATCAGCGTCATCAGGTGCAGCGCCCAGGGGCCCAGCGCCTCGGTGACCGCGATCTGGGTGAGGTCGCCCTCCAGCTCGCGCTCGGAGCCGCCCTCGTAGCCGACGAGGATGATGAAGGCCGTGACGGAGCAGACCACGAGGGTGTCGAAGTAGACGCCGAGGGTCTGCACCAGGCCCTGCTTGGCGGGGTGGGTGACGGAGGCGCTGGCCGCGGCGTTGGGGGCGGACCCCAGGCCCGCCTCGTTGGAGAACATGCCCCGGCGCACGCCCTGGATGATCACCGTGCCCAGACCGGCGGCGGCGAACTCGCGGATGCCGAAGGCGTGCTCGAAGATGAGCGCGAACATGCCGGGGACGCGCTCGAAGTTCATCCCCACGATGATGAGGCCCATGATGAGGTAGATCAGCGCGAAGGCCGGGATCAGGGCCTGGGCGGTGTTGGCGATCCTGCGCACGCCGCCGAAGATCACCATCGCGGTCACCGCGACGAGCACGACCCCGACAGCGGCCGACAGCCCCAGGCCCGCGTCCACGTTCATGCTCTCGGCGGAGTTGGTGACGGCCCCGGCGATGGTGTTGCTCTGCACGGCGTTGAAGACCATCGGGAAGGTCAGGATGAGGACGACGGCGAAGAGTACGCCCATCCAGCGCTGGCCCAGGCCCTTCTCCATGTAGTAGGCCGGTCCGCCCCGGTAGCCGGTGGAGTCCCTGACCTTGTAGAGCTGGGCCAGGGTGGACTCGACGAAGCTGGCCGCGCACACCACGAGCGCCATCGCCCACATCCAGAAGACGGCGCCCGGGCCGCCCAGGGAGATGGCGACGGCCACGCCGACGATGTTGCCGGTGCCGATGCGGGCCGCGGCCGAGATCATGAACGCCTGGAGCGAGGAGACGGCCTTGCCCCCGTCGGGGGCGGTCTCGGGCTTGCTCTTGAGCACCCGGAACATCTCCGGGAGCATCCGGAACTGGACGGCTCCCGTCCGGACGGTGAGGTAGAGGCTCACCACCACGAGCAGCGGGATCAGGACCCAGGCCCAGAAGAAGTCGTTGTTGAACGTCGCGATGGCGTCGGTGAGGCGCGCGTCGAGGGTGGGTGCCGCGTCTGCGACTAACACGGGAGGGGCTCCTTTTGCTCCGGATAAGGACAACCGGTCCCACATACCCGTGAAGCATGCGTAATCACCATCCGGGACGCGCCGTGCCCGGATGGTGATGTCCCCGTTATCCGGGCCCCCGGTCGGCGGAGCCGCCCCGGAGGGCCCCGCGCGGAGCCGCCGGCTCAGCCCTCGTGGACCAGGTCCGCGTAGGACGGGTTCTTCTCCAGGTAGGCCCGGGCGAACGGGCAGATCGGGACGATCTTGAGCCCACGCGACCGGATGTGGTCCAGGGAGTCGCGCATGAGGCGGCTCGCCACACCCTTGCCCTCGAAGGAGGGGTCGACCTCCACGTGCGGCAGGGCGTACACGCCCTCGTCGATCAGGTGGTAGGCGGAGAACCCCACCACCGCCCCGTCCGCGCTCACCTCGTAGCGCGAGCGTTCCGGCACGTCGACGACCGTCAGGTCCATGGCACTCTCTCCCACTCCCCGTGTTCGCGCACACGGTGTGCGCGGGCCAATGACCACGTTCCCACACATAACCGCCGCGCACACCCCGGTCGCACGGTCACCGCCCGTGACCGGGGCGGACCGGGGGCCGGACCGCTCGCAGGACCGCGCCGCGCGGGCGGCCGGGTCACCAGCCCCGGCGGGCGGACCGCTCCGCCTGTCCCGCGGCGGTCGGGTACCGGTCCCGCGTGCGGTAGACGACGTAGGGACGGAAGAGGTAGCCGATCGGCGCGCTGAACGCGTGCACCAGGCGGGTGAAGGGCAGCAGGGCGAACAGCCCCAGGCCGACGAGGGCGTGCAGCTTGTACGGTGCCTCGGCGGCGGACATCGCCGCGACGTCGGGCTGGAGCACCCAGATGGAGCGGAACCACGGCGACACCGTCCGCCGGTAGTCCTGGGTTCGCCCGCCCGCCACCTCCACCCCGGCGAAGTAGGCGGTCATGCCCAGCCCGGTGACGATGGCCAGGACCAGCACCAGGTACATGAGCTTGTCGTTGCGCGTGGTGGCGCTGAACACCGGACCCGTCGTGCGGCGGCGCCAGATCAGCAGGGCGATCCCGCCGAGCGTGCACACCCCCGCCACGAGCCCGAGCGACAGCGCGGTGACGTGGTAGACGGTGTCGGACACCCCCGCAGCCCGGGTCCAGCCCTCGGGTACGAGCAGTCCCACCGCGTGGCCGCCGATCACCAGGAGAAGGCCGGTGTGGAACAGCGGACTGCCGATCCGCAGCAGCCTGGACTCGTACAGCTCCGACGAGCGGGTCGTCCAGCCGAACCGGTCGTACCGGTACCGCCAGACGAGGCCGCCCACCACGAGGACGAGGACCGCGTAGGGCAGGACGCCCCACAGAAGCAGGTCGAGCGCGCCGTACCCGTTCACCGCTCCTCCCGTTCGTACCCGGGGGCCTCGGTCCGAGGCTGCGGCGCCCGCACGCCGTACGGCTCCAAGCCCACGTCCTCGGCGGGCGGCCCCTGGGCCGCGAGCCTGCGCACGGCCTCCAGGTCCCCGCGCTCCCGGGCGGGCAGGGTCATGCGGACCGCGTCCACGATCCGCGCGTAGGGCGTGCCGTGGTCGTGCAGGGTCCGGGCCATCAGGTCCAGGCCCGGCCGGAAGCGCAGCAGCAGGGCCTCGCCCGCGCGCGCGTCCCCCCGGGCCGCGAACTCCAGGACCACCGCCAGGTGGTCGGGCAGCTCGCGGTTCTCCACCCGCCACCCGGCCTCGGCGTATACGCGCTTGACCTCGGCCAGGGCGTGCCCCCTGCGGCGGGTGTCGCCGTCGGTGTAGTAGGTCATGTGCAGGGTCCGGCGCCTGCGCAGGTCGAACACGTCCACGTAGTGCTCGCACAGCTCCAGCTCGGAGACGGTGGAGGCGTGGTCGCAGAACTCCTGGAGCGCCGCGCGCACCCCTCCCCTCGGCAGTTCGGCGACCGCGCGGGCCACAAGCGGAAGGCGTTCGAAGAACGCCTGGTCGGGATAGCCGAGCAGGACCGAGGCGGCCTGGTGGGTGACCGCCACGCGGTGCGCCCGGCGGATGGCGCGCGCCTCCCCCAGCCACCCGGTGCCGCTCCTTACCGTCCCGCCCGCTCCGTCGGCGTCAGCGGTGGTGCTCATCCTCTCCCCCTCCTCGGCGGCGCGGACTCGCCGCCGCCGTCGTCGTCACCACCCCGTCGGGGTGGGAAGAGCCCTGCCGGGCGGCCGTTGCCGTCCCAGTTGAGGAGGTTGACCCTGCCGCTCGTGTCCGCCCGGGAGTCGCTGGTCTGGCGGGAGCGCAGGGCGTGGAAGTTCTCCACGGTCGCCGCCCGGGGCTGTCCGGAGGCCTCGCCGAAGGGCGCTCCCCCGCCCATGCCGCCCATGCCCGGACCGCCCTCGAAGTCGAGGCTGCACCCGATCTCGTCGATGACCCCGCGGTCGGCCTCGTCCACCCCGTATGCGGTGGGGACGACGTAGCGCTCGTCGTACTTGGCCAGGGCCAGGAGCCGGTACATGTCCTCGATCTCGGTGCCGGTCATCCCGACGGAGGCGGCGATGGAGCCGTCGCGCTCCCGGCCCAGGTTGATCCGGCGCATGTACGAGCGCATCGCCGCGAGCCGCCGCAGGGCCAGCTCCACGGGGCCGGTGTCGCCCGCGGTGAACAGCTCGGCCAGGTACTCGACCGGGATGCGCAGGGTGTCGATGGCGGCGAAGAGGTTGTCGGCGTCCTCTCCGTCGTGCCCGGTGGAGGAGAGCGCGTCCACCACCGGCGACAGCGGCGGAACGTACCAGACCATCGGCATCGTGCGGTACTCCGGGTGCAGCGGCAGCGCCACCCGCAAGCGCTTGGCCAGCGCGTAGACCGGCGAACGGGCGGCCGACTCCACCCAGCGGTCGGGGATGCCGTCGCGTCGGGCCGCGGCGCGCACCGCCGGGTCGGAGGGGTCGAGGAACACGTCGAGCTGGGCGCGGTACAGGTCCCTCTCGTCCGCCACCGACGCCGCCTCGCGGACCCGGTCGGCGTCGTAGAGGACCACTCCCAGGTAGCGCAGCCGCCCCACGCACGTCTCGGAGCAGACGGTGGGCATGCCCACCTCGACCCGCGGGTAGCAGAACGTGCACTTCTCGGCCTTGCCCGTCTTGTGGTTGAAGTAGACCTTCTTGTAGGGGCAGCCGGTGACACACATGCGCCAGCCCCGGCAGCGGTCCTGGTCGACCAGGACGATGCCGTCCTCGACCCGCTTGTACAGGGCGCCGCTGGGGCAGGCCGCCACGCACGACGGGTTGAGGCAGTGCTCGCAGATGCGCGGCAGGTAGAACATGAAGGTCTCCTCGAAGGAGAACCGCACCTTGTCGCCGAGCCTGCGCACGATCGGGTCCCGCCGGGTCAGCTCGGGTCCGCCGCCGAGGTCGTCGTCCCAGTTGGCGCTCCAGCTGACCTTCATGGGCTCGCCGGTGAGCGCCGACCGGGGCTCGGCCACCGGGAAGTCGTCGCCCAGGGGCGCGTTGGTCAGCGTCTCGTAGTCGTAGGTCCAGGGCTCGTAGTAGTCCTGGAGGGAGGGCATGACCGGGTTGGCGAAGATGGTCGCCAGCCGCTTGAGCCGCCCGCCCGCGCGGGGCTTGAGCCGCCCCCTGGCGTCGAGGACCCAGCCCCCCTTCCAGCGCTCCTGGTCCTGGTAGGTGCGCGGGTAGCCCTGGCCGGGCCTCGTCTCGACGTTGTTGAACCACACGTACTCGACGCCGCCGCGGTTGGTCCAGGCCTGTTTGCAGGTGACCGAGCACGTGTGGCAGCCGATGCACTTGTCCAGGTTCATCACCATGGCGACCTGCGCCATGACCCTGCCGACCGGCCGCTCCCCTCCGGAGCCGCCGGCCCCGCCCCCGCCGCCGTGGGCCCGTGCCATCAGTAACGCACCTCCGTGGTCCGCTTGCGCACGACGGTGACCTCGTCGCGCTGGTTGCCGGTCGGGCCGAGGTAGTTGAAGGCGTAGGAGAGCTGCGCGTAGCCGCCGATGAGGTGGGTGGGCTTGACCAGCAGGCGCGTGAGCGAGTTGTGGATGCCGCCGCGCCTGCCGGTGGTCTCGGACTTGGGCACGTCGATGGTGCGCTCCTGGGCGTGGTACATGTACACGGTTCCGGCGGGCATCCGGTGCGAGACCACCAGCCGCGCCACCACCACGCCGTTGCGGTTGACCGCCTCAACCCAGTCGTTGTCGGCGGCGCCGATCGCCTCGGCGTCTGCGGGGCTCATCCAGATCGTGGGACCGCCGCGGGAGAGGGTCTGGAGCAGCAGGTTGTCCTGGTACTCGGAGTGGATCGACCACTTGGAGTGCGGGGTCAGGTAGCGCACGACCACTTCGCGCTGGCCGGTCGGGCCGAGGCGGGGCTCGCCGAACAGGCGGCTGATGTCGAGCGGCGGCCGGTAGACGGGCAGGGCCTCGCCGAACTCGTGCATCCAGTCGTGGTCGAGGTAGAAGTGCTGGCGGCCGGTGAGGGTGTGCCAGGGCTTGTCGTGCTCGACGTTGACGGTGAACGGCGAGTACCGGCGGTCGGGGGCCTCCTTGCCCGACCACTCCGGGCTGGAGCCCAGCGTCGTGGGGCCCCGGCTCGCGTCGGAGAAGACCACACGGCGCTCGGCGGCCCGGTGGATCAGCTCGTCCATGTCGGTGCCGGTGCGCTCGGCCAGGAGTCGGAAGCCCTGCGCGGCCAGACGGCCGTTGCTGGTGCCGGACAGCGCCAGGATCATCTCGCAGGCCTTGACGTCGGTGTCCAGGGAGGGGCGGCCGTCGGCGACCCCGCCCCGGACGGCGCCGTTGCGCCGGCGCAGCCACTCCACCTCCTGGTCCGGGGTGAAGGACACGCCCTTGACCGGCAGCCCCTTGGCCTCGGCCAGCGGTCCCAGGGCGGCCAGCTTCTGCGCGACCTCGGAGTAGTTGCGGCGCACGGGCACGACGGCGGGCATGGTCCGGCCGGGGACGGGCCGCGCGCCGTCCGCCTTCCAGTCCGGCGGGACGCCGTGCGGCTGGGCCAGCTCGCCGGGGGTGTCGTGCTGGTGGGGCACGGCCACCAGGTCGGTGACCTCGTCCAGGTGGTCGGCGGCCAGCGCGCTGAACGCCTTCGCCAGGGCGTGGAAGGCGTCGAAGTCGGTGCGGGTCTCCCAGGGCGGGTCGATGGCCGGGTTGAACGAGTGCACGTAGGGGTGCATGTCCGTGGTGGACAGGTCGTACTTCTCGTACCAGGTCGCGGCTGGCAGCACGACGTCGGACAGCAGGGTCGTGCTGGTCATCCGGAAGTCGATGGACAGCAGCAGGTCGAGCTTGCCCTCGGGGTCCTCCTCGCGCCAGGTGACGTCGGCGGGCCGGTCCGCGGGCCCGGCGGGCTCGGCCATCAGGTTGGAGCGCGTGCCGAGCAGGTGCTTGAGGAAGTACTCGTTGCCCTTGGCCGAGGAGCCGAACAGGTTGGACCGCCACACGGTGAGCACCCGGGGCCAGTTGGCGGGGGCGTCCGGGTCCTCGGCCGCGAAGCGCAGGTCACCGCTGTGGAGCTGGTCGGCGACGTACTCCGCGGGGTCCTGCCCGCGCTCGCGCGCCTCGCGTCCCAGCTCGGTCGGGTTGCGGTCGAAGGTCGGGTAGGAGGGCATCCACCCCATGCGGGCCGAGGCGGCGACCAGGTCGGCGGTGTGCTGGCCGCGCACCCGTCCCGGACCGAGCGGCGAGGCGAGGGCGTCGGCGCGGTAGGTGTCGTAACGCCACTGGTCGGTGTGCAGGTACCAGTAGGAGGTCCCGGCCATGAAGCGCTGCGGCCGGGTCCAGTCCGCGGCGGAGGCGAACGCGGCCCAGCCGGAGGAGGTGCGGCACTTCTCCTGGCCGACGTAGTGGGCCCAGCCGCCGCCGTTGACGCCCTGGCAGCCGGTGAGCAGCAGCAGGGACAGGAAGGCGCGGTAGGCGTTCTCGCCGTGGAACCACTGGTTGGTGCCGGCGCCGAGGATGATCATGGCCCGGCCGCCGGACTCCTCGGCGGTGGCGGCGAACTCGCGGGCGATGCGGGCCGCACGGTCGGCGGGGACCCCGGTGAGTTCGGCCTGCCAGGCCGGCGTGCAGGGCTCGGCGGCGTCGTCGTAGCCGGTGGGCCAGGTGCCGGGCAGGTCGTGCCGGTGCACACCGTAGTGGGCCAGGACCAGGTCGAAGACGGTGGTGACGAGGCGTCCGCCGACCCTGCGGACCGGAACGCCGCGGGTGAGGACCCCTGCCGTGCCGCCGGGGGTGTCGAAGCGGTTCAGGGCGACCTCGGCGGCCTCCCCGCCCTCCGCGTAGAGGGTGAGGGCGGGGACGCGGCCCTCCAGGTCCAGGTTCCACCGCCCGGCCCCGGCCCCGCCCCAGCGGTGGCCGACGGTGCCGTTGGGCGCGACGGGCGCGTCCTCGCCCTCGGGCCAGAACACCGGCTTCCACTCGGCGTTCTCCCCCGTGTCCCCCAGGTCGGAGGCGGTGAGGAACTTGCCGGGGACGAGGCGGCCTCCGCGGCTGTCCAGGGCCACCAGGAACGGCAGGTCGGTGTAGCGGCGCACGTAGTCGTCGAAGCGCGGCGTGGTGCGGTCGACGAACCGCTCCTTGAGGATCACGTGCCCCATGGCCATCGCCAGGGCCCCGTCCGTGCCCGGGTGGGGCGCCAGCCACTCGTCGGCGAACTTGGTGGCGTCGCTGTAGTCCGGGGAGACGACCACCACCTTCTGGCCCCGGTAGCGGGCCTCGGCCATCCAGTGGGCGTCGGGGGTGCGGGTGACGGGGACGTTGGAACCCCACAGCACCAGGTAGGCGGCGTCCCACCAGTCACCGGACTCGGGGACGTCGGTCTGGTCGCCGAACACCTGCGGCGAGGCCACGGGCAGGTCTGCGTACCAGTCGTAGAAGGACAGCATGGAGCCGCCGAGCAGGTTCACGAACCGCGCGCCCACGCCGTGGGAGACCATCGACATCGCGGGGATCGGCGAGAACCCGGCGACGCGGTCCGGTCCGTACCTGCGGATGGTGAGCACGTGCGCGGCGGCGGCGATCTCCAGGGCCTCGTCCCAGGTGATCCGGACCAGCCCGCCCTTGCCCCGGGCCCGCTGGTAGCGGGCGCGCCTGTCGGGGTCGGTGGTGATCTCCTCCCAGGCCGCCACCGGGTCGCCCAGACGGGCGCGCGCCTCGCGGTACATCCGCACGAGGACGCCGCGCGCGTAGGGGTAGCGGACGCGGGTGGGCGAATAGGTGTACCAGGAGAAGGCGGCGCCGCGCGGGCATCCGCGCGGTTCGTATTCGGGGCGGTCCGGGCCGACCGACGGGTAGTCGGTGGCCTGCGTTTCCCAGGTGATGATTCCGTCCTTGACGTAGACGTCCCAGGAACACGAACCCGTGCAGTTAACGCCGTGCGTGGAACGGACCACGCGGTCGTGGCTCCACCGGTCGCGGTAGAAGGAGTCGCCCCGGCGGCCGCCCTTCCTGACCTGGGCGCGGTCGCCGTCCAGAGGCTCGGAGCGGGTGAGGTGGTTGCCCAGCGCGAGGAGGGCGTTCCCCGCGCCTCCTTTTTTGCTTTCCGCCGCCATACGGACAACACCCCGTTTACCGTTCCTTGGCCCCGAGCGGGGACACCGGGCCAGAACCCGCTGCATTCCGCCAACAAATATGCCTTCTCCGGCGCGAGAAATGCGCATCCCACACCGGATCGGGTGACAATCGCCTGGAACGGCGGAGGAAGGAATGCGCATATGCGCACGGAATCGGGAAAAAGGGTGTCGCACCGCGGCACGGCGGGCGGCAACCTCGCGCTGGCCACGGCGGCGTTCACGCTCACCTTCTGGGCGTGGAACCTCATCGGGCCCCTGTCGCGCACCTACACCGAGAACCTGGGGCTGACACCCACGCAGACCTCGGTCCTGGTGGCCTTCCCGGTGCTGGTGGGGGCGTTGGGGCGCATCCCCGTGGGCGCGCTGACCGACCGCTACGGCGGGCGGCTGATGTTCACGGTCCTGTGCTTCGCGAGCATCGTGCCGACGTTCCTGGTGGGCGTCTCGGGCGACTCCTACGGAATGCTGCTGCTGTGGGGCTTCGTCCTCGGTGTCGCGGGCACGTCGTTCGCGGTCGGCATCCCGTTCGTGAACGCCTGGTACCCGGCGAACCGGCGCGGGTTCGCGACGGGCGTGTTCGGCGCGGGGATGGGCGGCACCGCCCTGTCGTCCTTCCTCACCCCCTGGCTGGTGGACACGGTGGGGTTGTTCACCACCCACCTGCTGCTGTGCGCGGCGCTGGCGGCCATGGGCGTGGTGACGTGGCTGGTGTGCCGGGACTCCCCGGAGTGGCGGCCGCGCACGGAGCCCGCCCTGCCGCGCATGGGAGCGGCCGTGCGGCTGCGGGCGACCTGGCAGGCGTCGCTGCTGTACGCGGTCGCCTTCGGCGGTTTCGTGGCCTTCTCGACCTACCTGCCGACGCTGCTGACGCTGGCCTACGACTACGGGCAGACCGCCGCGGGTCAGGAACCCGTTGTCACACCGGCAACGGTTCCGGCGGCCCGGCTCAGTGCGCGATGTCGCGGGCGCGCACCAGCACCGCGGCCCGGTTGCCCACCTTCACCCGCTCCAGCGCGCGCACGCCCTCGGGCAGGGCGACCCGCCGGGTGCGGGCGGTCACCACCACGACGGCGTGGTCGGGCAGCGCCCGGCCCAGGGAGGCCAGCAGCCCCCGCATCGGCTCCCCGGCGCCGCCGGGGACGTCCCCCTCCCACCTGGTCATCTCGCCGTAGGGCACGTCCGTCACCACCAGGTCGGCTGCCACGTCCTCTTCCAGGGAGAATACGTCGGCCACGGCCGCCTCGTGGGGCAGGTCGCCTCCCTGCGCGGCCAGCCCCGCCGCCAGGTCCCGGGCGGCCTCGGCGCGCTCCACGAAGGCCACGCGGCCGAAGTCGCGGGCGGAGCGGCGCAGCTCATCCTCGCGTTCGGTGAGCCCCTCGGCGTTCAGCAGCCGCAGGTTGCGCGCGGCCAGGGCGACCGCGTCGGCGTCCACGTCGGTGGCGCGGACGCCGGTGAGCAGGTCGCGGTGGAGCAGGCCCAGCACCGTCGCCAGGTACCCGCTGCCGCAGCACGGGTCCCACAGGCGGACGGGCTCCCCTCCGGTGTGCACCATCGCGCGCTGGAACAGCTCACTGGCCAGCCGCACCGGAAAGCCCGGAAAGCCCGGCGCGGACCGCAGCACGTGTCCGCTAGCCAGGGCCGAGTGGTCGGTCCGCTCGACGGCGTACCGGTAACCCAAGGTCCCTCATGCCCTTCTGTGTCCGTGTCGGCCGCAGAACGCCGAAAGCCCGGTGTCTTTTCGACACCGGGCCTCCATCATGCGGTCCTGACGGGATTTGAACCCGCGGCCTCCACCTTGACAGGGTGGCGAGCACTCCTAACTGCTCCACAGGACCTCGCTGCATGAACAACTCTAGCGCGACTCCGGAGTGCTTCGTACCGGCGGCCGCCTAGAGTGGCGGGAAACGCCCAGGAGAGTGGAGGGAACCGGCGTGAACGAGTTCTCGGCGCCCCTGCCGTCGGGCCCGGAGAGCACCCGGGTCGACCGCTGGCTGTGGGCCGTACGCCTCACCAAAACGCGCTCTGACGCGGCCCAGGCCTGCCGGGGCGGGCACGTGCGCGTCAACGACCGCCCGGCCAAGCCCGCCACCGCGGTCAAGGTCGGCGACGAGGTGCGGGTCCGGCTGCACGGGACCACGCGCACGGTCGATGTGGGCCATGTCATCGAGAAGCGCGTGAGCGCGCCGATCGCCGCGCGCTGCTACACCGACAGGACGCCGACGCCTCCTCCGCAGGCGACCGCTCCCGTCATCCGGCGCGACCGGGGTGCCGGAAGGCCGACCAAGCGCGACCGCCGCATGCTGGACAGGCTGCGCAGCGACTTCCCGCCGGGCCCGCCCGCTCCGTAGCGCGCGGTCGGCGGTACCGGTCATCGGGAGCGGCTGCGCCCAGGTCTCGGACCCCGCCGACCGGTCCCGTCCTTCGACGCCGCCGGTCAGTCCCGCGCGGGGAGCGGGTGCTCCGCCAGGAAGTCCAGCACCTCGCGCGTGGCCTTGGCCGCGTCCTCGTGCAGGTAGCCGTGGCGCATGCCCGGCAGGACCAGCAGTCGGGCGTCGGGGACGCGTTCCGCCAGCAGGGCGGCGTTGCCGACCGGGGTGAGGACGTCGTCCTCACCGTGCACGACCAGGGTCGGCGCCTGGACGGAGGGCAGCAGGTCCCACCCGTCGTAGCCCGCGCTGGCGCCGAAGTGCAGGCGCTGGGCGCGCAGCGGCCCGCGCGGCAGGACGCGGTCGACCGTGTCGGGGTGGGCCGCGGCCCACTCGGGACCGTAGAAGAGTTCGGCGACCAGGTCGCGCCCCTCCGCCGTACTGGCCCGGCGCAGCGCGAGGGTGGCCGACCTCGGGCGTTCGACCTCGTTGCTCCCGCCCGGCGCGGTGGAGCCCAGCACGAGCGCGCCGAGGCGTCCGGGCCGGGTGGCCGCGAAGGTCTGTGCGACCTTCCCGCCCATGGAGAACCCGTAGACGTGCGTACGGGAGATGTCCAGGGCGTCCAGGACGGTGAGGGCGTCCTCCACGAACAGGCCGAAGGTGTAGGGCTCGTCCAGGGGCGCGTCGCTGCCGCCGGTCCCCCGGAAGTCCATCCGCACGACCCGGTGGCGCCGGGCCAGGTCGGCGTGCACCCCGTCCCACATCTCGTGGTCGAGGGACTGCCCGTTGAGGAGCAGGAGCGGGTCGCCCTGTCCGAGGGCGTCGTACCAGATACGGGTTCCGTCGGCTGCGGTCACGTGGCTCACGGGTCCGGACACTACCCGAGGAGCCCCGCGTGCGCCGTGGTCGGCGTCACCCCCCGCCCGGAGCGGGGCCGCGCCCTTCGAGGAGCCCGCGCCTCTGACGGTCAGCGCCGTCAGTCGGCTTCCCCGCCCGGACCCACCAGGACGGGGTCGGGTCCGACGCCGGTGAGACCCCACGACTCGTAGTCCGGGTCGGGGACGGCGCTCAGCCACGTACCGTCGTCGAAGACAAGGCGCAGGGTCCGGCGCCCGGTGATCCCGACTCCGGCGACGGTCCTGGCGAACAGGCCGAGCAACGGAGCCAGACAGGTACCGGTCCCCGGGGTCAGTGCGACCTGCCTTCCACCCGCGTCCGTCAGGGACAACGTGGTTTCGATGGCGAGTTCGCCGTCGAGACGGACCCGGCCGCCGGGGCCGTGACCGGTGAAGGTGATCCCGACCTGATGGTCGAAGGCCGTTCGCGTGACCTGGGTACCGATTAGCTCCACAGGGATCTTCACCGCGCCTCCGGCGGTGTGGGCAGGCGCTCGAACGTGGCCGCGCATTGGCCGTGGACACCCACCGGGGACCGCAGCCGTCCACCGACGACCACCGACCAACGCAAAGGCCCCGCCGCCTGCTTCCGCAGGTGGCGGGGCCTTTTCGCATGTCTGCCTGGAGTGGCTAGGGGCGGGGTCGAACCGCCGACCTTCCGCTTTTCAGGCGGACGCTCGTACCAACTGAGCTACCTAGCCGCACTCGCCGATCTCTCGGCGACGGCGGTCCTGACGGGATTTGAACCCGCGGCCTCCACCTTGACAGGGTGGCGAGCACTCCTAACTGCTCCACAGGACCTTGTTCGGTTGTCGCACCGGGCCTCAGGCCCTGTGCTCTCGCTGCGGTTCCCATTCTGCCAGATGTCCGGGAGTCCTCGAACCGCCTCGTACCCCCAACGGGATTCGAACCCGCGCTACCGCCTTGAAAGGGCGGCGTCCTAGGCCGCTAGACGATGGGGGCCCGTGTGACACGTCAAGCATAGGGGAGATTCGCAACCAACACCAAAGTGATAAGCGCGGCCGGTCGCCGCTTCCTCCACCTGCGGTGACGCACGGGTCAGGGAGTCCTCTGCCCGTCGCCGGCCTCCTCCTCGGCCTCCTCCTCGGTTTCCTCCTCCGGATCCTCGGAGGGTTCGCCCACCGGGCGCTGCGGGTCGGTCTCGATGTGTCGCTCGACCTGTGCCGACGTCAGCCCGACGCCGCCCAGGTCGATGTCGTCGCGGGCCTGGAGGCGCCCGGTCTCGGCGTCGAAGTACAGCACCGACGCCTGGTAGGGAGTCGGGCGGCCGGGGCCGTGGTCCAGTCCCCGCAGGCCGGCCCCTCCGGTGGACCCCTGTACGAGGAACCTGGTGCCCTGGTCGGTCAGTTCGGTGGACCTCAGGTGGTCGTCACCCGTCAGCACCAGCGGCACCACCCCGTCGAAGGCCTCCGCCTGCGTGCGCGTGTGCATGACGACCACGTCCACGTCCTCGCGGGAGTCCACCACCTTCTCGGCCTCCTCCTCGCCCCGGGCGGCCACCTCGGAGGCGTCGGGGTTGAGCCGGGTCGCGTCCGGGACGAAGCGGGGGTCCCCCGAACCGTAGAAGGTCAGGCCGCCCACCTCCTGGACCTCACCGTCCAGCACGACGGCGTTCTCCTGCGCCGCGACCGCGCGCTGCGTCCCCGTGGAGTCGTGTCTGCCGCGCACCCACACGTACGGCACGTCCAGATCGCCGATCTCCTCGGCGAACGCGTCCTCGGCGGCGCTCCCCCGGTCGGTGAGGTCTCCCGAGTCCACGACCATGTCAGCCCCGTACTGCTCCCGGAGCGTGCGGATGATGCTCCACGAGGCCGGGTTCAACTGGATGTCGGACACGTGCAGCACGGTGATGACGGACTCGTCCTTCTCGTACACGGGGAGGGTGGATGTCGCCTCGTAGATCATCGCGACGTTGCCGACCAGCCCCGCCAACTGCTCCTGGTACTGGCTGAACCGGCCCACCACCTCCTCCGCGCTGCCCACCACCTGCGGGGCGCCCGCGATCAGCCCGGTGTAGCGCGGCTCGGCGATGGCGCTGGGGTTGAAGGTGTTGGCCGCCACGGCCCCGGAGGCCACGAGCACTCCCAGCGACACCAGGGCGCTGGCCAGGGCCCGCCACACGTTGCGGAAGAGCAGCAGCCCCACCAGTGCCGCCCCCAGGGCCGCGGCGATCACCGCGCGCACCAGCAGGCCGATCACACCGGCGCGCAGGTCGGCGCCGATCCCCGCGGCCATGCGGTTGATCGCCTCGGGGTCGGCGAACACCTCCTCGGCCGCGGACAGCCGGATGTTGGAGATCCTCGCCTCCAGCTTGATCGGGGCGCTGTGGGTGTCGAAGGCCAACTGCCCCAGCGGGGCCACGTCGACGACCGTCTCACCCCGCCACTGGGGACTCAGGCTCATCGTGACGTCCGCGGGGCCGATGGGGGTGACCACCTGGCCGCCCAGGGCCAGGCCCAGCCAGCCGCCGACCAGGCCCGCCACGACGACGCACCCCCACCGCCACGCGCGGCCGGAGCGCAGCCGGTCGAAGGTGCCGCGGAGCCGTCGGAGGGCTCCGCGAAAGTCGTATCCGCGGATCGCTTCCCAAGACAACACACCCCCATCATGCCCCTCCGGGGGAAGCGTTCCCGTGTTTCCTCCCCTTCGAGAGTGTTATGTCGCTTCCGGCACGTCGCGGCGAGGCCGCACAATGGCAGGTGTGGTGGAACTGACGCGCAGGGACTTCGAGGAACTGGTCGCCGACGCCCTCGACCAGATACCGCCCGAGCTGGCACAGCTCATGGACAACGTGGTGATCACCGTCGAGGACGAGTCGCCGGAGGGACTGCTGGGCCTGTACGAGGGCATCCCGCTGACCGAGCGGGGCGACTCCTACTTCGGCGTGCTCCCGGACCAGATATTCATCTACCGGCGCAACATCTGCGCCTTCTGCGAGACTCCCCAGCAGGTGGTGGAGGAGGTGCTCGTGACAGTGGTCCACGAGATCGCCCACCACTTCGGAATCGACGACTCCCGTCTGACCGAGCTCGGCTGGGGCTGAGCCCGGTCCTCCCCCGGCCCCTCGCCCCAGGGCCGCGGCCTCCTTCGAACCACGCTTTTCGTCACTCTTCGCACATGTGGATCCACATTATGCTCATCGACAACATTCCGGGGCGGCAGCACGACTCCGCGCGCACGCGCCGCGAGCAGTGGAAACAATCCGTCCAAGGCGACCTGACAACATGGACGAATCCACCTGGCATTCCTTACCCACAGCAACGAATCAGACACGAATTTCCCCAAACGGCTTGCGACGAAGCTCACCATCCGGAACTGTTGGTTATTGGGACACGACACAGAGTGATTACAACCCTGTAACAGTAAGGGAGTGCCGGGTGGCCAATCCGCGCCTCGACAACACACCTGACAACGGAGACCACGAGCCTTCGAGCGCCCCCGACAACGACGACTGGCGGAGCAGCTACCGCGACGTCATGGCGATCGCCGAGTTCCGGTCCGTCTGGCTCGCCCACGCGCTCTCGGTGATCGGCACGAACCTGCTGAACATCGCCACCAGCGTGCTCGTCTTCCAGATCACCGGCTCCGCGCTGGCCGCGGGCGTCACCCTGGCCCTGACCTTCCTGCCCCCGGTCATCAGCCCGCTCATCTCCGGGCTCGCCGACCTCCTGCCGCGCCGCCGCGTCATGATCGCCTGCGACCTCGCGCGCGCGGCCGTGATCGTGCTCATCGGCATCCCCGGCATGCCGATCTGGGCCGTCTGGATACTGCTCTTCTGCTCGGTGGTGCCGTCGGTCCCCTTCGCCGCGGCCCGCGCCGCGATGATGGCCGAGATCGTCCAGGGCGAGCGCTACGTCGCCAGCACGGCCATCATCCAGCTCACCTCACAGCTGGGCATGCTCGCCGGACTGGTCGCCGGCGGCCTGATCGTCGCCGCCATCGGCCCGAACATCGCCGTGATGTCTACCGGCGTCCTCTTCGTGCTGTCCGCGCTCGTCGTGCTGCTGGGCGTGGCCGCGCGCCCGGCCCCCCGCGGGGAACGGTCGGACCGCCCGGGGTTCGTCGCGATGACCCGCGACGGGGCCAAGCTGGTCTTCGCCGACCGCAGGCTGCGCACCCTGGCCCTGCTCGCCTGGCTAGCCGGCCTGTACGGCATCCCCTACGGACTCGCCAACCCGATGGCCGAGGAGATCGGCGCCGGGGCGGCGGCGGCCGGGTTCATCATGGCGGGCTCGGCGATCGGCGGGTTCGTCGGCGGGTTCGTCCTGACCCGGTTCGTCCCGCCGCCCGTCCGCATGCGCCTGCTCGGCCCGCTGGCCGTACTGGCCTCGGCGCCGCTGCTGCTGTGGCTGACCGAACCGCCGCTGTGGCTGATGGTGTCCGCCCTCGCGCTCTGCGGTGTGGCGGGTTCCTACCAGTTCGTGGCCAACGCGGCGTTCGTGCTGTGCGTGCCCAAGGAGGGCCGCAGTCTGGCCTTCGGCCTGGTCGCGGCCGGGCTCCAGGCCGCTCAGGGCGTGGGCATCCTGGTCGCCGGTTTCTTCGCCGAGAAGTTCGGCACCGGTGTCGTCATCGCCGCGGCCGGCGCCCTCGGCGTGGTCTGCGCGCTGCTCCTGGCCCTGCCGTGGACGCGGATGGCCGGTGAGACCATCGACCGGATGAACGCGACCGGGGACGGTGCCTAGGACCCCCGGCGCACCGTGCCCCTAGCGCTCCTCGCCGCACTCCGCGGGGGCTTCGCGGGTCTGGTCGACCTCGCGTTCCTCTCGCGGGGTGCGCAGCTCGCGTCGTTTCCAGCCCGGTTGTGCTCTGAGGGTCCACATCAGCTCTGGCTCGGCTTTCCCTGGAAGTTGCGGATGATCTGCTCCAGCAAGGAGCGCTTCTCGTTCTCGGCCGGCATGATCAGCCAGGCCAGGATGTAGACGAAGACGCCGCTGAACCCGAGGGCCGTCAGGACCACGAAGACCAGGCGGACCAGCGTGGAGTCGACGTTGAGGAACTCGGCGATCCCCCCGCAGACGCCGGCGAGGTAGCGGTCGCTCCCACTGCGTCGGAAGCGCTTGCTCTGGAAGTTCTGGTTCATGTCTCCACCCTGCCCGCTCCTGACGACGATTCCCATCCGGGACAGCCCTGGGCGGCCCCTGACATCCCCCCGAGCCCCCGGAGGGGCCGGGCACGGGGCGCCGACGCGCCCCGCGGGGATTGGACGCGGGCGGGGGTGCGCGGCGTTCCGGCCCTGCCCTGAGGCGTGGAGCACACCGGCACGCGCGGACCGTGCCGCCCGAGGCGGCGGGCCCGGCGGCCCGGCCGGGGTCCGGCCCCGGGGGTCGGGCGAGGGCTTGGGCGGAGGCCTCGGTCAGTCGGCGGGCCCGGGCCTCCCGTAGACCTCGCCCAGGAAGCGGAAGTCGGTGCGGAGGCTGGCGCGGACGTCCGACGCCTCCTCGTTCTCCGAGAAGCGCAGACGCCTCATGGTGTGGCGCATCACCGCCATGGCCGCCGCCGCGACCACGACCGAGCGGTCGTCCTCGGCGGGGACACCGGTCCGCTCGGCGATGGTGGCGGCGAGTTCCATCTCCACGGTGTGGAAGCGGGCGAGCATCCTGGGCACGAGCTGGGGCTCGCGGTCCATGAGCTGTTTGCGCAGGCGCATGTCGTCGCGCTGGGTGTCGAGGTCGTCGGTGCTGACCAGGAACGCGATCAGCATGGTGATGAGGTCCTCGACGAAGTCACCGGTGGGGCCGCCCTCCGCGAACTGCCTGCGCATGTCCTCGTCGGGGCGCCGCGGGACCTCTCCCAGGAGGGCGTCCTCCTTGGTGGCGAAGTAGTTGAAGAACGTCCGGGTGGAGACGTCGGCCTCGGCCGCGACCTCCTCGACGGTCACGTTCTCCAGGCCGCGCTCCAGCGTGAGGCGGACGGCCGCGTCCTGGAGGGCACGGCGCGTGGCCTGCTTCTTGCGTTCGCGAAGCCCCAATGGTCCTCTCCCGTACAAGGTCGATCCTTGCAGCCCATGCAAAGTTTCCCACAAGTATCCCCCGGGACGGCGACCGCGCGCGCCGGAGGGCGCGGCCCCGCCGGGAGAGGGGGCCGCGCCCGTGTGCTAGCGGCCGACGAAGCGCTCCGGCCGGACGCAGACGATGACGCGCTCCTCGTCGGGGTTGTCCCAGGGGTAGGGGGTTCCGAGGTACTTCTGCGCCATCTCGTTGATGAATGCCTTGTCCGGGTCCCCCTCCACCCGGTCGACCACGCCGCGGACCTCCACGTACATGTAGGGGTCGTCGGGGTCGGTGGCCGAGATCGAGATCCTGCCGTCGCGCCTGAGGTTCTGGAGCTTCTGCCGCGTCGTGGTCTGGCTGAACCTGAGGAACTCGCCGTCCCAGTCGATCCACACGGGGCTGGACTGGGGGGAGCCGTCCGGGCCGAGCGTGGCCACGTGCCCGAAGGCCGGTTTGCGCAGGACCGCCTGCTGCTTCTCCGAGAACGCCATGTCACTCCTTGTCGCCGGTTGACGCCGATGGCCTCGAGTACACCAACACGTCCCGCGGCGGAGGCGGCGACGCGCCCGAGGCGGACGGACCGTATCGGAGAACGGCCGGGAAACCGAGGACCGACCTGCGCCCCGGCGGCCCGGGGCCGCCGGGGAGGCCCCGGCCCCCGCCGCTTCCCGGCTTCTCCCGAAAGCCGCGGGCCGCCGAGGTCGTGCGCCTCCCCTGCGGCTTCCTCTCATTGCAGTAATTACTGCAACGGCTGTAATATCGTCGCATGAGCGAACCCCCGAGCGAACCCCCCGAGGACGAACTGGCCTTCGTCGACGAGGTCGCCGTGTTCTTCGAGCGCGAGGGCCTCCCACTGATCGCCGGGAGGGTCGTCGGCTGGCTGCTGATCTGCGATCCACCGGAACAGAGCGCCGCCCAGCTCGCGCGGACCCTCCAGGTCAGCCGAAGCTCCATCAGCAGCGCCACGCGCCTGCTCACCCCCAGCGGCCTGGTCGAGGGGGTGCGCAAGCGCGGACAGCGCCAGGAGTATTTCCGCGTCGCCGCGGACGGCTGGAGCCGGATGCTGGAGCGCCGGTACGCCCGAACGGCCGCTTTCCGCGAGGTCACCGAGCGCGGGCTCAGCATGCTCCGGGAGGCCCCGGAGGAGCGCCGCGAACGCCTGGCCAACGTCCACGAGCTCTACGGGTTCCTGGAGACCGAGCTGCCCCCGCTCTTCTCGCGCTGGCGGAGCGAACACGACGGGAGCGGTCGGCGCCCATGAGCTCTCCGCTGTCGGACCCCTTCCCCCGCGTCCGCGTCGAGCGGCCCGAGGGCGCCCTCAGCGTCATCACGGCGGGGCGGGGCACGAGCACGGTCCTGCTGCTGAGCGGGGCGGGCCTGGACAACGCGCTGCTGAGCTGGCGCCACATGATCCCGGCCCTGGCCGCCGACCACAGGGTCCTCGCCCTGGACTGGCCCAAGCAGGGGCACAGCAGGCCCTGGAACGGCACGGCCGACCACACCCGGATGCTGGAGTGCGTCACCGCGGTCCTGGACCGCTTCGAGGTCGAACGGGCCTCACTGGTGGGCCTGTCGCAGGGCGGGGCGATCGCCCTGGCCTACGCCATCGACCACCCCGACCGGATGGACCGGCTGGTCGCCATGGCTCCGGCCGGGATCATCTCGTTCCCTCCCCTGGTGCACCAGTTGCTGTGGCTGACGGCCAGGAGCCGCCTGCTCAACCGCACACTGCCCACGCGGCTGTTCCGCAGCCGCGAGGGGGTGGCCCGGTTCGCGCGCACCAGCCTGTTCGCGGGCCCGGTCGACGACTTCGACGACATCGTGGAGGAGATCATGCCCGAGGTACGGGCCAACGGCGCGGGCTCCTCCGACTGGCAGAACGCCTCCATCGGCCCGTGGCGGATGAACGTGGACCTGCGCCCCCGCCTGGGCGAGATCCGCTGCCCGACCCTGTTCGTCCAGGGGGGCGGGGACGTCGGCGTGCGCCCCCGGCACACCGTGGCCGCCGCACGGCGGGTCCCCCGGTCCCGCCTGGAGGTGCTGGGGGGCCACGGCCACTGGGTCAACCGGCAGTCCCCCGAGCGGGTCAACGCGCTGGTGCGCGACTTCCTCACCGGGGCGGGGGCCTGACCGGCCCGGCCGTGTCGAGGCGCGTTCCGCGCGGGGCTCCCGCTGGCCCGAGTGTTCCCGGCCCCGGGGCGGCGGCGCGGACGCCCGGAGCACCCGCGCCGCCGCCGGGCCACGCCGAGGCCTCAGGGGCCCGTCGGAACGCGGTGTCGGGTTGGGAAACCTCCGGGGCCCGTACGGACGACACGGTGGCGGGGGCGTGACAGGTGAGGCCCGCCCCCGGGACGTCACCCGCGAAGCACGGCCGCGACGATGTCCTCCACCTGGCCGACGATCGCCGCGCGGTCGCGCTCGAACTCGGGGTCGGTGACGCCGTCGCCGGGACCGAGGTCCAGGACCGGGGTGTGCACGTGGCCGGCGGGGATGTCCAGGCCGGTCGCGTCGCGCAGCAGGGTGTTGCGGTAGGCGATCTCGTTGGAGAGGTAGTCGCCCCCGCCCCCGGCCCGCGCCTCGGAGCCCGGGGTGGGCCCGTCCTCGCTCACCACCGGCTCGGTCCCGCCCTCGGGGATCTCGGTCACCGCGGTGTTGTCGACCACGGGGAACGGCGCGCCGGTGGTGCGCTCGACGATCGCGGAGTGGTCCAGGGAGGAGTCCGACCACTGCGGCTGCGGTGCGACGGTGGGGACGCCGTCCGGAACGGGCACCGTCTCCGCCGTGCCGACGGACTCGTTGTCCGGGGCGCCGCCCCGCCAGGCGCCGTTGTGGGCCTCCAGGTCGAACCGGCCCGGTCGGCCCTGGCTGACGGTGACGACCGCGTCGACGGGCCGGTCGCCGGTGTAGTGCGGCAGGAGGGCCTCCTCGACCATGCCGTCGGTGAAGTCGCGCCAGCGCACCGGGAAGAGCATGGTCTCGACGACCGCGACACCGGCGTCGGTCTCGATCACCGCCCCGTCCAGGGCGAGGGCGGCCGCGCCGGAGGGGTTGGCCTGGCGGATGTCGTCGTCGAGGCGGAACGGGTCGAACCCGGTCACGACGACGTGGAGGGCCTCGGGCTCCCCGCGGACCTCGGCGAAGCCGGTGTCGTCGTGGCCGCGGGAGCGGCGGTCCATGTCGGCCACGAGCCCGGCTCGGTCGGCGTCGCTCAGCTCGAAGTCCGGCTGCCAGCGGTTGAGTGCCGAGGTCATGGCGAGCCGGGTCCAGTAGACCGGCCGGTCGTCCCCGTCGCTCAGGCTCCCCCCGACCTTCCCGTTCCCCTGGACCCGGTCCACCGCCTCGCGCCAGAGCGCGTCGCCGTGGCGTTCGACGACCGCGCTCGCCTCGTCCGTTCCGGACGCCGCGCAAAGTTCCCGCGTGAAGCGGTCCGCGTTCATGACCAGCCCGGACCTGCGCAGGATCTCCTGCGGAACCTCCTCGTCGACCCGCGCCTCCTCGACGGTGGCGCCGTCCCGGCCGAGGCAGTCGGTCGCCCGCTCGGCCCGGGCCGGGGCGCCCAGGGCGATGACGGGGGCGGCGATGAGCGCGGACGCCGCGATGCGGGGGATGGTCTGGTGGATGCGCACGCTGGCCTCACTCCGTTGTTCGATGTGTTCGGCGAGGGGGAAGTAGGAGCTTCCCTCTTTCACAGGAGTCACACCGTCCCCCTGCATAGGACAGGAGCGGTCGGCCTCGCCCGCGAAGGAGCCGGGCTACTCCAGGAGCAGGTCCGTCGCCTTCTTCTGACGGGAGTAGGACAGCGCAGCGGCCATCTCGTCCATGGCCAGCCGGACCCGCTCCAGCACCGCCGGATCGCGGAACTCGCCATGGGAGTCCACCCTGGCGGGAGCCCCGGAGACCGTGACCGAGTCGACCAGGACGCTCCCCATCAGGGTCAGCGTGGGAATCAGTGCGAGGTGGCCGCGCATACCGCCCGCCTGCCCCGGTGACGCGCTCATGAGGAGGGTCGGCTTGCCGGTGAGCCCTCCGGAGCCGATCAGCCAGTCCATGGCGTTCTTGGTGGCTCCGGAGGGGCCGTGCGCGTACTCGGGGGTCGCGATGATCACGCCCTCGGTCCGGTCGGCGCAGGACCGGAACCTCGCGACGACCTCCGGCAGGTCCTCGTCGTTGTCCAGGTCGGGGTTGAACAGGGGGAGGCGTCCGGCCAGGTCACCGCCGACCACGGAGACACCGGGGTTGCTGCGGCCCGCCAGACGCAGCAGTGCTGCGTTGTGGGAGTTCCTGCGCAGGCTGCCGCAGATACCCAGTACCGTCCACACGGCCGTCCCCCCGTTCCGGAGTCGTCAGCACAGTACCCCCCGAAGCCCCGGCGTGTTCGTGGAAGCCACCCGAAACGGCGGATCGGGGACCCGGCCCCCGTCCCGGGTCGCGGCACGGGACGGGACGGAACCGCTGTCAGCCGAGGCCGTCGGGAACGATGCCGAGTTTTTCCGCGATGCGGGCGAGGGCCTTCAGGTCGGTCGCGTTGAGCGGGTCGAGGACGGTGCGGCGCACGGAGCGCAGATGCGTGGGCGCCGCCGAGCGCACGAGGTCGAAACCGACGTCGGTGAGTTCGGCGATGGTGTAGCGGCCGTCGTCCGGGTCGGGCTTCCGCACGGCCCAGCCGCGCTGTTCACAGCGTTTGACGACGTTGGACAGCCGGGAGAGCGAACCGCTGGCGAGGAAGGCCAGCTCCCCCATCCGCAGCCTGCGTCCCGGTGCCTCGGAGAGGTGGCTGAGCACGAGGTACTCGAACAGGCTGAGGCCGTTGTCCCGCCTCAGCGGTGACTCCAGCTTGCCGGGCAGCAGCAGGACGAGGGAGACCAGGCCCGTCCAGGCCGCCTTCTCCTGCTCGTCTAGCCATCGCGGCTCCCCGTCGTCCCCGTGCCCGTGTGTGCCGCTCATGGGCCCTTCCGTGCCGCTCATGGAACGTCCCGCCCTTCCGGCGAATCCCGCCATCACCTGACGCTTGAAGTCATTGCTTGCTAGTTTCACTTTACGCTTGAAGTCAATGAAGGGGAAACCCACCCCTGCGGCAAGGAAGAGGGAGCATCATGAGCACCGTCACCTTCGGCATCGCTCCGGGCTACGGCGAGAAGCTGCACGCGGCCCTCGGCTACAGCGGGGCCGTCCGCGTCGGCGACCGGGTCGAGATCTCCGGCCAAGCCGGAGTGGACGACGACCTGGCCATCCCCGACTCGCTGGAGGACGAGATCGTCCGGGCCTTCGACAACGTGGAGCGCACGCTCGCCACGGTCGGCGCGACCTGGAGGGACGTCATCCACGTCAACTCGTACCACAAGGTCACGCCGGGAGACGACGTGATCGGCGACGACCACAACAGGGTCATGGCCGAGCAGTTCCGCCGCCGCCTCGGCGGTCGCGCGCCGATCTGGACAGAGACCGGCGTCACCGTCCTCGGCCTCGCCGCGATGCGCGTGGAGATCCGCGTCACCGCCATCGTCGGCTCAGGGAGCTGATCCGCCGCCCCGCACAGCGGGCGGGCCGCCGGGGAGGCGGGCCTCACCGGCCGGGCCCCCGACCCCGGTGACAGACCTTTCCCGCCCGGCCCTCGCCACGACGGCAAGACGCTCGCGTCCGCTGCCGGTGCCCAGGGGCGGTTGACGCAGTGCCTGGCGGGTGTCACGCGTCCGAGGCCGGAGAGCGATCATCGGAGCGGCCCGGCGGCCCCGGGCGGGGAGCGGCCTCTTTCCGGGCGTGGGCGGGCATCCGCGTTTTGGAGAACCAGCCCGACGGGGCCCCGGGGCATCCTGCTCCGGAGCCCCGTCGTGGTCGGGTCAGCGGCGCGGTCGGCGTGCCGCGGCACCGCGGTGCCGCCGCTCCCGCGGGCCCCCGGCGGGCACGGCGACCGGTACGCCCGAGGGCTCACGCGCTCCGGTCACCCTGGTCAGCTCCACGTCCTGGGCGTCCACCCGAGCGGTGTGCGCGTCGATCCGGGCCCGGCTCATCAGCCGGGTCATGTCGCGCCGCTGGCTGGGCAGCACGAGCGTGACCACGCTGCCCGTCTCGCCAGCGCGCGCGGTGCGCCCGCCCCGGTGCAGGTAGTCCTTGTGATCGGTGGGCGGGTCGATGTTGACCACCAGGTCCAGCCCGTCCACGTGGATGCCGCGCGCGGCGACGTTGGTGGCGACCAGCGCGGTCACGGCGCCCCTCTTGAACTGGTCGAGGGTGCGGGTGCGCTGAGGCTGGGACCGCCCGCCGTGCAGCGGCGCGGCGAGGACCCCGTTGGCCAGCAGGTGCTCGGCCATCCGGTCCACGGCGCGCTTGGTGTCCAGGAACATGATCACCCGACCGTCGCGGGCCGCGATCCAGGTCACGACGTCCTGCTTGTCGGCGTGCGACACGTGCATGACGTGGTGCTCCATGGTGGAGACCGCGCCCTCGGACAGGTCGACCGAGTGGACCACCGGGTCGTTCAGGAACCGGCGGACCAACGTGTCGACGTTGCGGTCCAGGGTGGCCGAGAACAGCATGCGTCGACCGTCGGCCGGAACCTGCTGGAGGATCGCGGTGACCTGGGGCATGAAGCCCATGTCGGTCATCTGGTCGGCCTCGTCCAGGACGGTGGCGTCCACCCGGTCCAGAACGCAGTCGCCGCGCTCCATCAGGTCGCGCAGACGGCCCGGGGTGGCCACGACCAGCTCCACACCCTGACGCAGGGCGCGGGCCTGACGGCTGATGGGCATGCCGCCCACCACGGTCACCGTGCGAGTCCCCACCGACCGTGCGTAGGGCGCGAGCGCGTCGGCCACCTGTTGGGCCAGCTCCCGCGTGGGGGCGAGCACCACGGCCAGGGGGCGGCGGGGCTCGGCCTTGCGCCCGTCGAGCTGGGCGAGCAGCGCCAGTCCGAAGGCCAGGGTCTTGCCCGAACCGGTCCGACTGCGGCCCAGGACGTCGCGCCCGGCCAGGGAGTTCGGCAGGGTGGCCGCCTGGATCTCGGACGGGACCGTCAGCCCCTGCCGGGCCAGGGTCCGCTTCAACGGTGCGGGCATGTCCAGCGCCTCGAAGGACTCCACCGGCGGGAGGGCCGGGGTGACGGTGACCGGGAGGGCGAACTCCCCGGAAGGGCCGCCGGGCCCGGGGTGTCCGGACGTGCGGGGACGCTTTCGGCCGTATCCCCGGGAGGGACGGCCGCGGCTGGTGTCGGTGCGGTGCGGATAACTCATATGAGGCCTTTCGCCAGCGGCGTTCGCCGGGCGGGAGGCCTTTCGGCCTCGCAGGGGGAAACCGGAGTACGCCGGAGAAGTAATGCGGGTGTCCGCGCCCGCCCGGAGGACTCCGGGGCGCGGTGGACGCCGGTGCCGTTCGGGGGGGCGACGGCTGGAAAAACCGGCGGAGAAAAAGAAAAAGCGGCAGGGGCCCAGCGCCCTGAGGGCGGGCCCCTGCCGCAGGAGGAGCGTCAGCTCCCCTAGACCAGGGTGATGTTCTCAGCCTGGGGACCCTTGGCCCCCGCGACGGCGTCGAACTGCACGCTCTGGCCCTCGGCCAGTTCACGGTAGCCCGTGGCCTGGATGTTCGAGTAGTGGGCGAAGACGTCGGGACCGCCGCCGTCCTGCTCGATGAAGCCGAAGCCCTTTTCGCCGTTGAACCACTTGACCGTACCGGTCGCCATAGGGATACCTCTCGTTCGGAACATGAAGAAAACCGCAGATGACGATTTTCCCGTCACCGCGGTGATCGCCCGAAAAGATGGAGTCCATCGGGGTTCACGACTGCAACTACTCAGAACCTACCACACAGGAATCCCCCTGTCCCGAAAAAGCGGTGTGCCGCAGGACACCGGAATGCGTGGTGCAGGGGATGGAGGAAATGTGTTGCGACCGAAGTATTTTTTCTGGGCCGGGAAAACTCAGATCCGGTTTTCGGGGAATCCCCGGACCGCCCCGCTCGACCCGGCGCCGGGTGGCCGCCCGTCGGGCACGGGCGTTGGGCACGGGCGTTGGGCACAGGCCACGGCCAGATCCGCCCGTTTTTCCGCGATTACCAACGCATCCGTCTTCGCCCCCGGCGTTCGTCGCGGCGCCGGTCCGGTCGGAGCGACGTCGCCGAGCAGCCGATCGTCATTCACGCACCGCGCACGGCTGCTTCAGGCGGCGGTGTTCGCCGTGCCGTATCTGGCCTCCATCATCAGTACGGCCTCGTCCACGACGCGCGCCGTCGACGCGTCGTCGGGTGACCAGTCGACGAGCAGCATCCGGGGCCAGAGGACGTAGTTGGAGATCATCCCGAGGAACTGGGTCGCCGCCAGCTCCGTGTCGTCCAGCCGGGCCGTTCCCAGGGCGTTCTCGGCGTCGAGATAGCGGCGCACCGAGTCGAAGTAGGGCATCTTGCCGCGTTCGAAGTGGGCCTCGCCCAACTCCGGGAAGCGCGGCAGTTCGGCGATGACGATGCGGAAGAGGGCCGCCATTCCGGGCCGGGTGAGGAGGGTGACGTACCGGCGGCCGAGTGCCGTCAGGCCCGCCCGCAGGTCGCCCGCCGCTGGGTGCAGGCCGTCGTCGTCCTCGACCGCCCAGGACTCCGCCACCATCGCGTCGAACAGCGCCGCCTTGGTCGGGAACTGCTTGAACAGAGTCGCCTTCGACACCCCTGCCGCCTCGGCGACCTTGGCCAGTGAGGTGCCGGCGTACCCGGCGTCGAGGAACAGGCGGGTGGCGGCCTTGAGGATGGCCGCCCGCTTCTGCTCGGCGACGCGCCGGTGGTAGGGCGAGGACTCCGTCGTCATGGGCACCACTCTACGCGAGGCGAGTCACTTGACTCACCACCTGCCATGTGCGTAGCTTTGGCGAGGCGAGTCACTCGACTCACCACTATTCCACAGGGAGGACCCCGTCATGGGACGCTTCGACAAGCAGACCGTTCTCGTCACCGGTGGCACTGGCGGGCAGGGGGCCAGCCACGTTCGCGCCTACCATCAGGAGGGGGCGAACGTCGTCGTCGCCGCGCTCTCCGAAGGGCTCGGCCAAGAGCTCGCCGCCGAACTCGGCGAGCGGGCGCTGTTCGTCCGCCTGGACGTCACCGACGAGGACGCCTGGGCGGCGGCGGTCAACGAGACCGAACGCCGGTTCGGCCCGATCTCGGTCCTGGTCAACAACGCCGGCGTCCAGAACCCCGCAGCGCCGATCGAGGCCACCGAACGGCGGGTCTGGGACCGCGTACTCGACGTCAACCTCACCGGCGCGTTTCTCGGCGTCAAGACCGCGGCCCCGTCACTGCGCCGCAACGGCGGCGGAGTGATCGTCAACATCGCCTCCACGATGGCCCACGCCGGGACCCCGCTCTACGCGCCGTACGTCGCCAGCAAGTGGGCGTTGCGCGGGCTCACCAGGACCGCCGCGCTGGAGCTGGGCCGGGACGGCATCCGGGTCAACTCCATCCACCCCGGCGTCATCTCCACCCCGTTGATCAACGAACCGATCGCCGGGCAGCCGCCCATCGCCGACTTCTACTCGCCCGAGCCCTACGCCGTCCCCCGGATGGGGACCCCGGCCGACGTCACCACCCTCCTCCTCCACCTCACCTCGGCCGACGCCTCGTTCGTCACGGGATCGGAGTTCGTCGCGGACGGCGGGCTCCTGCTCGGCCCCGCCCTGCGGCCCGACACGACGGCAGCCTGACCGGATCGCCAGCCGCGCCCCGCACGCCCCCGCCGCCCCGCCGACACCGCCCGGCGGTCCGGCACCCATGGAGTTCCGGAAGAGACAGCCGAGCAGCGTGACCTGAGAGCCGTGGAGCACGGCTCCACAAGATCCGGTACACGCCAGCCAGTGGATCGAGGGCACGCTCCGGAAACCGTTCCCCGGCACACGGCAAGGAGACGGGGTGGTCATGGGCCGTCAGCACGGCCGGGGCTGAAGAGCGCGCATGGAGAGACCGGACGGCCCCGGGAACGGGGAAACCCCAGGGCGGAATCCTCAAATAGGGACTCTGAACTGGGGTTTTGCGGGTAGGCCCCCAGGGGTTCGAAACCAGCCCCAGATCATCTACCTGGCCCGAGGCGCCGACCTCACCGACACCCCTCCAGACGTCAACGAAGCCCAGGAGATCCGCTGGTGGCCCCTGGAGGAGGCAGTGGAGATGATCACCCGGGGAGAGGTCGTCGGCGCCTCCACCGTGGTCGCCCTGTACCGGGCACTCACCCTGGCATGACCTCCCTGACCCGTGCCGTGAACTCCTCCACCTCGGTCAGGTTCTCGTGAGGCCGGAGCCGGTGCCGCAGACGGTGCGGGTAGGACGACACACGTTGTGACTGCAAACCCTCCACCAGGTCCAAGGCCACCCCAGCGACCCATACCGCCTTCTACGCTTCGTCGCTCAACTCCATGCTGTGCTCTGCGTTCCCTGAGTGCTCTAGGCATTACGCAGAGGGGCGCCCAAATCGGTGACCGAAGAGTGGGTCGGACAAATCCGCACTCGGTTGTTCCGGGCGTAGGCGGCCAGAGCCAAGGACAGTTTGGGTGCGGCGCCATGAGGCGCGGTGTGACCGTGGTGACTGTTCTCGAGTACCGGCCGCGCCCGTGAGGAGACGAAGTCGGCGTAGTAGGGGTGGTGAACCAGCACCGCACGCACACGCCCCAGCTTCGCGGCCTCCTCCAGCAGGAGGGTGATCCCCGGTTTTCCGCCGACCGGGAAATGCTCTTTCGGTAGGTACAGTGTCAATTCGGACCTACGCGTCCCGAGCCCGCCCGCGGCGATGGCGACGTGGGCGTACGGGATCTTCTTTTGCCGCCGCACGGATGACCTTCCGTGGCTAGGGTTCGGTTATGGACGTACGAGTGACGGGCCTCCTCGTAGAGCACGGGAAGGTGCTGCTTCTCGACCAGGACACAGACGGCCCGCGCCGTTGGAGCCTGCCCGGGGGCCGGGTTGAGGAGAGGGAGCCGCTGCGGAACGCACTGGTCCGCGAGATGCGTGAGGAGACGGGCCTCGACATCGAGGCGGACCGGCTGCTGTACGTGTGCGACCACATCATTCCCGAGAAGGAACTGCACATCGTCCACATGACCTTCGAGGTACGGCGCGCGGGTGGAACGATCGGTGGGATAGCGGAAGGCCTGGACACCCGACCGATCCGGGGCGTGGAATTCGTGAAACTCGGTGATCTGACCGGCCTCGGCTTCAGCGAGCGGTTCGTCCGGTTGATCGAGGACGGCTTTCCCGGAGCGGGTTCCTACATGGGACCCAAATCAGCCATCGGGCTGTGACAGGGCTTCGGCCACGGCCCGGTCGAGATCGGCCAAGGGGTGGCCGCCGGTGTCCAACAGCGAGAGCCATGACCGGAGCCGGTCCGCGATCTCTCGGGCTGATCGCGGCGAACCGGATGAGGCACCTCCGATCAGGCGCATCCCCACGCCTCGGGAGGCACCCAGCAACGTCCGCGACCGCCTGCGGACGACTTCTTCGCGGGAGCCCGGCGTGTTCCACGCGGCCCCGTGGAGATAGCGGCTGACCGGTGCCCGGGGCGGCCCCGATGGCCCGTCCACACACCACACCTGGAGATTGCCCACCGGTGGTGGACCGCCGTACAGGGCAGCCCCGGTTCGCCGACCGGTGCCACATCCCCACCCGGTAATCGCAGTTACCCGCCTGAGCGTCTGCGGTGAACGTGTTCATCTCCATTCGGGACGGCAGTCGTGCGCCTTCCCAGAGTGCGCAGGCGGCGGCGCCGATCCACGTCACCCAGTAGGCCGGGTGGTCCTCGGAGCCGGGGCTCACAGACCAGCTCCCGTCCGGGGCGGGACGCAGGCGTCCTCCCCGCTGGTGGGGCATGGGGATCGCCATCAGGTGGGCGTCGCCGTGGGTGTTCCTCAACCCGGCCTTGTTCAGCGCGTTGAGCAGGGCGCACATGTCCTCGTTGGCGACCAGTGTGTTCCGCCAGGTGATCCCGAGGGCTCGGCCTGGACCAGGTCCAAGACCTTGCGGCGGAACTCGGCGGGGTATCCACGACGTCCCACGATGTCTCCTTGAGGTCACGTGGTCCCAGAATCCAGAAATCCGACTCCGAAGAACGCTGGACACACCACCACCTCCAATAAACCAGGTACGAAACACCGCCTGGCGCCCGGCCCGGGCCACCGACTGGTTCGCCCGCATCGCCCACGCGGCGGGCCTGCCGCCGATCAGCCTGCACGGACTGCGCCACGGAGCGGCGTCGATGAGTCTGGCCGCCGGGGTGGACGTCAAGGTGGTCCCGGCCGAGCTCGGCCACGCCACCGCCCACTTCACCCGGGACACCTACCAGACCGTGTTCCCCGACGTGGCCAAAGCCGCCGCTGAGGCCACCGCGGCCATGCTCAAACCCGCCACCAGCAGGGCGTAGACAACAGCACACCGTCAGCCCCCGCTCGGGTTATCGGCGCCATCGCCCGAGCGGGGGCCTTGCTGCGCGCCGAGCCGAGGAGGTGCCGTCGAAGCGGGGCGGTGTTGGTGTGCTCGGTGGTGGCTCCGCCGTCGCCGCCCTGCTTCCCCAAGCAGGGCGCGGGTGTGCCCGAGCAGTGAGCAGCCTCGGGTCCTGCAGGGGTGTACCAGCCACCGAGAACCCGTATGGCTACGGTAGAGTTGGCTCCGGCGACGGCCAGGACCACGCTCCGAGTCGCATCGCGGGCCTCTAGCTCAATTGGCAGAGCAACGGACTTTTAATCCGTGGGTTCAGGGTTCGAGCCCCTGGGGGCCTACCAAGAAAAACCACAGGACCAAGCCTCATATTTTCGATCTCAGGCCTCGAGTTTCCTTTTGGTTGAATTAATTCTTCACAGAAACATGTTTGGCATTTGCCAGGCTTCACGGATTCAATAGTCGAGGCTGAGACTAAGGCCGTGAGCGACCACCCCGAACCGAGCCTTAATAGCGCTTTAAAGGTCGGCGTCGGGCGATAATACGGCGCGCCGCGCACCTACTCGGGCGATAGTACTGTCAACCCCGGTCAGGCCCGGTGGTGTGCCTGTGGCTACATCTCCCTGGTGGCGGGTTCGAGCATGGCCGCAGCGGTCTTGGCCACGCCGGAACCCGGCACGAGACAAGGGGTAGACGGGTCGGTAGACCATGACAGGCTCCAAACGTTGGGCGGCCTCCTTCGCCTACTCCTCCCCGGCCCTTTTCAGATGCCCTCCCAATGGCCTCCGAATCCGGCAGTGAGCTGGTTGGCATGAACATCGAAGATCGCGTCGCAAGCATCACGCACCCCATCGTTGTGGGTGGCGATCACCACCGCACAGCCCTCACGGCTCATCTGACGGAGCACATCCACGACCATGGTGCCGTTGCCGTCGTCCAACGCGCCGGTGGGCTCGTCAGCCAGCACCAGGGAGGGCCGCTTGACCATGAGCCGGGCCAGGGCGACGCGCTGCTGCTCACCACCGGATAGGTAGTGCACCCGCTCCGCCTCACGCCCGGCCAGACCGACTCGTTCCAACGCACCAGCGTGGTCGGGCTTGCTGCCGCGGCGTCGGGCGATGTCGAGATTGGCCTTGATGGTGGCGTTCTCGATCAGGGCGTAGTTCTGGAACAGATAGCCCAGGTGGTCACGGCGGAAACGCCTTTGAGCACCGGGGCCCAAGCGGGTGACATCGCGGTCGTCGAAGAGGATGTGCCCGTGGCTGGGCCTTTGCAGCAAACCCATGCAGTTGAGCAGGGTGGTCTTGCCCGAGCCCGAAGGGCCGGTGAGGGCGAGCATCTGGCCGGCCCGTATGTCGAGGTCGATGTCTTCCCACAGGGTGCGGGAGCCGAAGGACTTGGACAGGTTCTTCACGACAAGCATGGTGTTCCCTGGGATGTTCAGGCCTGTGAGGCGCCTTCGCGGACGATCCGACGGTGAACGTAGGCGAGTACGGCAAGGATGAGCAGGAGTCCGGCAGTTGCGATGGCAAACGCGAGAAGGGGTTCGAGGCCGGTGATCGATGCCTCGGGCGATACGGACATGGGGTGGGACGGATCAGCCTGCTGTTCGAGTCTGATGACGGTACGCCAGATGACCCAGCCGACGAACGCGAGTGCGAGCAGGCCCTCGGCGATCAGCAGTCGCCGATGGGTCGATGCGAACGACCATCCGCTGATGTGGCGGGCGAAGATCGTCTGGGCCTGAGTCCGGACGTGGATGATACACACAGCGACAGTGGTCATCAGCAGCACCGAAGTGGCGGCGGCGAGGTTGAAGCTTTGCAGCCGCAGGTCGCGGACGAGGGAGGCGTGATGGTCTGCGGCGCTGGTGACAACCATCTGGAGACCGTTGATGTAGGTGGAGAACGGAGGGTGGGCGATGGATTCCTCGACCACGTCGGGGTCGGGGAAGACGATCGCCGACTGGGTGGCGTAGGTGGTGTAGTTGAAGTCGGACAGTACGGCCCCGTTGGGCAGCGCGATGATCACCGGATCGTCGAGGAAGGGCTGGCTGTGGAGCTCACCGGGCTTGGTGGATCCGTAGGTGAAGATCTGCTGGCCCTCGGCTGCGGGCAACGTCTCGATATCGATGACCGCGTTGTTTTCGGAGCCGCTGGCGAACTCAACCCACCTCTCTGCTCCCTACGCAAGGGCTTCTTCCTGGTCAGCAAGGGCCACGGGTAGAAGGACGCGCACACTGTCGGCGGTGCCGTAGCGCTCTCCGGTGGGCAAGAGGACCTCTTCGTGCTCCAGATAGGTGTCGTTGACCACCAGTACATCGAAATCGGGGCGGGGCGCTCCCTGAGGGGCTATGACCTCCCCTCGTTCCTGGGCGGTGAGGATGATCTGTCCCTCGGTATCGGCTTGGCGCAGCCATCCGCCGATGAGCGGGTCCATCATCTCGCCCATCTCCGCGAAGTCGACACTTCCCGACAGCATGATCCGCGATGCCTGCCCGGCCTGGGCGAAAGTGTCGAAGCTTTCCTGCTGGCTGCGTACGTTCTGGGCCGAGACGACGACAGAGCCGATGATCGTGAGCACGAGTACCAGCGCGGGAATCCGGACGAAGTAGGCGCTCGTACCGGCCAGCCGGGCCGGGATCCTTCCCTTGAGGGCGCCGGGGATGTCGGTGGTGTGAAGCAGGGCCAGCGCGAGAGTGTGGGCGAGCAGACCGGTGAGGAGGAACAGGGCCAGGAGCCAGCCCGTGATGCGGGCGAACAAGGCGAACTGGGCGAGCCCGTTGTACAGCAGGAGGGCCGCGATGATGCCTGCTGTCACGCAGCCGCCCACGGTGAGGTAGAACCGGAGGAGCTGGGCCAGGTCGCGTGCGAGTATGCGGCCGTAGGAATACCCCTGCAGGCGCAGGACACCGTAGGTTTTGGCGTTCAGCAGGACACCGGAGCCGCTGACGGTGACACCGAGCAGCAGGATGATGATGAGGGCGGTGTTGAGGTCACCGCCGTAGAGGAAGAAGTCAGTCCAGTGCATGACGGAACCGCCACCGCTGTTGGTGTCGCGCAGACCGATACCAGCGAGAGCGGTCTCGAAGGCCGCGGTGTCCTCCTCGTTTCCGAAAACCAGGTAGAACCCACGGGGATCGGATCGGTCCAGCTCGTCGAACGGGTGGACCTCGGTGCGCATGCTGTGCCCGAACGACGGATAGCCGTCCTCCACCCAGTTCGCGGCGAGTGAGCCGGGTTCTCCGGTCGCCAGGTAGAGGTGGCGGACACTGCCGGGGTCTCGCAGGTCAGGGACCTGGAGTCCGACGGAGACGCCTGTGTGCTCGGCGAAGTCTTCGACGGTGTCGACGATCCGCGCGATATCGGCGGTGTCGTCGTTGCCGCTGATCCAGACAATTCCCGCCGGTACTGTGGTCGCCAGCTCTTCGTATGTCCGGATCGCAAGGAAGGACAGGAAGGCAGCGAAGAGGAGGAAAGCCAGATGGATGAAGGTGATGCTTCGATGAAGCACAGGGGCTCCGTGATGTTCAGTGGCACGAAAGAGACCGCCGGTGGTATGTCACCGGCGGCCTGTACGGCGCTGGTCGGCGTTTAGAAAACTAAAATAGCAACTGGTGCGCCAGTAGGTTTCGTTGTTCTTGTTGGCACGGGGCGCACTGGCATATGACCAACTGCCGGCCGGAGCCGAGTCGCGTGAGGTGTATGTGCCTACCGCAGTGGATCCGTGGCAGACGGTCGGGTGGTCGTAGTTGGAAAACACACGGGCCGAACTCGATGGTCGATCGTAGGCGCCCGAACGTCCAGTTCAAAAAGGAAAGTGACGCCGAAAGAGCACACCCACTGCATCCCTTGGGGTTGCGAGAGCGTTCCGCCGTTCCCCAAGGTCCGCCACCGAATCATCCTGGGCAGCCGAGTCGAACACTCCCGGTGGAAGGCCGTGGGCGCCGGTGACGTCAACGTGCGTCGACGGTAACCGTTTCCAGGTAGGCTACGACGATCCCCTCAGTCCGGGCGGCCATGAGAACAATCGTCCACCGCTTCATGCCGAGAAGCTGAGCATCAGCGAAACAGTTCACCATTCGGACTCGTTCAGCTCACACCATCACCCTCCTCCCCTAGAAGAAAACCATGCCGATCCGCGGTATCGCTTTCGCACACACGGCCTTTCTCCTGCTCTCCGCACTCCTGTCGTTCCTCGTCGCCAGAGAGCTTTTGGAAGCCACGCCGGACCCCGAGGCGACGCTCGTGCAGGTGCAGGGCGGCAACACGGCCGCCGAGCAGAACGGTGTCTCGGAGGCGATCGTGTCCTTCGCCGAGGAACACAGGGTGAACATCGCCATGGAAACCGCCGATGTGCGCGATCCAGGAGGTCTACGCCATCTCCACATGGCCGTGGGGAACCCCGAACAGCCCGGCGCTTCCTGGCTCGACGAAGGCTATCCCGGCCTCTCCTTGGACCATCGGACCGAGGTTCACCCGTGGAACGAGGCCGCTGAACTGGATCCGCGCGGCACCTACCACCTCTTCGGCGAGGAAGGCAGCGCGACGGCCTTCCTCGACGCCATGTCCGTGTACGGGCTGGACGGCTACGTCGCTCCGGAGTACCAGACGGTCGAGTGGTTCGAGATCGTCCGGGACGCGGCCCTGTTCGACGCCTTCACCGTCGCCCTCCTGTGCGGAGTGATCGGTATCGCCACCAGTGTGCTGCTCAACGCCCGCTCCTACGCCGTCCTGCGCTTGCACGGCATGTCACCGTCCCGCATCCTTCTGCGCGACCTGGGGCAGTTGGCACCGTACTGGTCGGCTGCCGCCGTGACCATCACGACGCTCATGACGGCGCTTCTCTGCGTCCACGGAGCGCTGCCGCGTTGGGGACTGCTCCTGGAAGTGGCCCTGTTCTACCTCTCGGCGTTCAGCGCCGCAGGGGTTGCCGCACACATCGCCGCGCTGGCTCTGGTGCACGCCACCGACGTCCTTCCGGCCCTCAAGGGTCGGCTGGCCGTGCGGCTGGCCACTGTCTCCACCTACGCCGTCCGCGTTCCAGCCCTGGTCCTCGTCCTCGGTCTGATGGCGAGCCTGGCCCTGAGCCTTCAGGTTCTCCAAGGCCAGCGCCGAGCCCACGAAGCCTTCGCCGAGGCCGGTGACACCTCCCGGTTCCACTTCTCCCAGGCGGCGGACGAGTTGCAGGGGCAGGAGACGACACAGGCGTTCGGTGAGTCGCTCCGTGCTCTCGACGAGCGGGGGCGGCTTCTCCTCGCGGCTCCCGGCGAGAGCGCTTCCGTCCTGCGTACGACGGCCGTGCCCGAGGACCTGTCCCTGATCGTCGTCAACGACACGTATCTGCGACGGCATCCCGTCCTGGATCCCGAGGGGAGACCGTACGGCCCCTCCACCGGCAGCGGTGAGGTGCGCGTCCTGGTCCCCGAGGCCCGCGCCGACCTGACGGACGTTCTCCGGGAGGAGGTCGGACTGTGGCTGTGTGAGTCCTGGGAGACGAACGGCGGCGTGCCCCCGCGTACCCGGGTGGAGACGGCACCCAGCCGGGCCGGGCAACAGTTGTTCACCTACGGCGCCACGCCCCTGGGGACCCAGAGCGACGTGCCCTTCGTCCAGGACCCCGTGATCGTCGCCGTACCCAACGGTTCCGCGGCCCTGCACCCCTTCGTCCACTACCACTCCTACGCCACCATGGGCGCGGCCCTCCCCCTCGACCGGGAGGGTGCCCTCGAAGTCGTGGATGAGCAGGAACTGTCCGCCTACGTCGACAGCGTCCAACCGGTGGCGCTGGCCGCCGCCGATGAGTACCGGGAGGCCTCCGCCCGGGTCCGTATGGAAGCAGCGACCCTCATCGCCGCGTTCTGCGTCCTCCTTGTCACCGGAGTCACCGTATGCGTCGTCCATGCCCGGGCACATGGTCAACTGGTCCTGGCCCGACACCTCCACGGTTGGCGTTTCCTGACCACGCACCGGTCGCTGGTGACTTTGGAAGTAGTACTCGCTGTCTTCTTCGTCGGGTGGGCTGCGTGGAACACGATGGGGAATCTGGCGTTCTTCGATGCCTCGTCGGCGGCGGTTCCGAGTGACACCGCCATGCGGGCCGTGGTCGTGGAACCCTTCATGGCGGCGGGGATCTCCGTGTCGAGCTTGGGGCTGATGGTGGCGGTGCTGGTGCTCTTCCACCGCCGTATCGTTCGTGAGTCCTCGGCTGCCGCATAGAGGTGGAGGCACGGGCGAGGCTGGCGAGCGCACATGGAGCGAAACCAAGGTGGAATGGGCACCCGTTTTGTCCAGACCACCCGCCCTGAACTGCGGTTTTGACGCGGACAAGCGGTGTGATCACGCTTATTAAAAGTCCGTTGCTCTGCCAATTGAGCTAGAGGCCCGCGACACGGCTCGGAGCATGGTCCCGGCCGTCGCCGGAGCCGACTCCACCGTAGCCATACGGGCTCTGGACGGCTTGGTACACCCCCACCGAACCCGAGGCCGCCCATAGCGCGCGCCGGGACCCGGAGCCGCCGGACCCCGCTCCGACACGGAGTCACCGTCGCATCCGGCGGTGCTCGCGGCGGGGCGGTGCGGTCCTCCGCCGGATCCTCCGTGCGCGTCGGGGCCACCGTTCCGGGCCGTCGGAGCGACACACGGGGTTTGACCCCACCCATTTGGGGATGAACGTTCATTCTTGAGGGCATCGGGGACGCGGCGGAGAACGCCAGCCCGCAAGGGCCGGGGCGGTACACGCCTGCGGCAGGTCACACTACGGCGGAAGGCGAGACATGACGGGCGACGGCTGGGACGTCATCGTGGTGGGTGCGGGATCGGCGGGCGCGGCGCTCGCGGTCCGCACAGCCGAGAAGGGCGGGCGGGTCCTCCTGCTGGAGGCCGGTCCCGACTACCGTTCGGCGCAGATGCACGAGGCGTGGCGCTCACCGAGCCCGGCCGTCGCCCTGATGGACCCCGCGGCCCTGGAGGGGATGCTCTGGACGGGGCTGGACTCCTCGCGCACCGACAGCCAGGAGCGGGCGCCGTACTGGCGGGGCCGGGGCGTGGGCGGCAGTTCCTCGGTCAACGGCCAGATCGCGATCCGGCCCCCGATGGCGGACTTCGAGGACTGGGCCGCCCTCGGCTGCACGGGCTGGTCTCCGGAGGACGTCCTGCCCTACTTCGCCCGGCTGGAGGACGACGAGGAGTTCGGCGACGGGCCCCACCACGGCCGCGGCGGCCCGACCCCGATCCACCGGGCACCTCGGGAGCGGTGGGGGGCGGTCGACGCCGCGCTGTGCGACTCCGCCCTGGCCGCCGGGTTCGCGTGGGCCCCCGACGTCAACGCACCGGGCGCGACGGGGGTCTCCCCCTATCCGATCAACTCGCGCGACGGGCGCCGGGTGTCGGTCAACGACGCCTACCTTGAGGGGGCCCGGAAGCTGGACAACCTCACCGTCCGCGGGGACGCGCTGGTGGACCGGGTCCTCTTCGACGGCGACCGGGCCGCGGGGGTCCGTTACGTCACCGGGGGCGGCGCGGTGACCGAGCACGCCGACACGGTGGTGCTCAGCGCCGGCGTCATCCACTCCCCCGCGATCCTGATGCGCTCGGGGGTGGGTCCGGCCGACCACCTGCGCTCCCTCGGCGTCGAGGTGCGACGGGACCTTCCCGTGGGGCTGGGCATGCAGGACCACCCGATGGCGATGCTGGCGCTCCCGCTGACAGGGGAGGCGTCCGTGAAGTCACCGCACGACCGGCACACCAACGTCTGCGTCCGCTGGACCAGCGGCGCCGACGCCCCGGCCAACGACATGATGTTCATCGCCATGAACCAGAACGTGCTGGCCATGGCGTCCGCCTCCACCGACGCCGTCGCGGGCGCCTACGGCGTGTGGCTCAACCGGAACCACTCCCGCGGGGTGCTGACGCTGGCCTCGGCCGACCCCTCGGAGCAGCCGCTGGTGCGGCAGCGGATGCTGTCCGACGAGCGCGACCTCTCCCGGCTGCGCCTGGGTGTACGGGAGCTGGTGGAACTGGCCGGTCGCCCCGAGACGGCCGCCGTCACGAGGGGGCCGCTGGAGGAGGCGAACCGGGAGCTGTTCGCCGCGCTCGACGACGACCGTGCGCTCGACGCCCACCTGTTGGCGACCGTGGGCGACGCGCAGCACGGCACCAGTACGTGTCGCATGGGCCCTCCCGGAGACCCCGACACGGTCGTCGACTCCGCGTGCCGAGTGCTGGGTGTGGAGGGCCTGCGCGTGGTCGACGCGTCGGTCTTCCCCTCCGTGCCCCGCGCCAACACCAATCTCGCCGCGATCATGGTCGGCGAACTCATGGCCGACCGCCTCGGCTGAGGGACCGCACGTCCGCCCGCACCGCCGCGTCCGGAGCGCCTCTCCCGTGAGGCGGTGGCGCCCTCTCCTCGGCGGGCCGCTCCGCGCCGCCGGGGCAGCTCCTATCGGTGTCAGGGGTGCGGGCGGCCCGGAGCGTCGGCACGGGGAGCATCGCCGGACCCGGTTTCCTCCTCCGGGCTCCGCCGCTCCAGCAGGACGGTGTCGCGCCAGACCCCGTGGTGGCGGGCGACGCGCTCGCGCACGCCCACGGTGCGGTAGCCCGCTTGGTGGTGCAGGGCCAGGCTGGCGCGGTTCTCGGGGAAGACCGAGGTCTGGAGCGTCCACAGCCCGGCGGCGTCGGCCTCGGTGACCTGCCGGTACAGCAGCGCCTTGCCCACGCCCCGGCCGCGCGCGTCCTCGGCGACGTAGACCGAGGTCTCGGCCACCCCGGCGTAGACCTCTCGGGTCGAGACGGGCGAGGCGGCGGCCCAGCCGACGACGCGGCCGTCCGACTCGGCCACCCAGCGGTGCCCGCGAATCCACCGGTCCCTCAGCGCGTCCGCTCCGGGGACCTCGGTCTCGAAGGTGGCGTGGCCGCTGGCGACGCCTTGGGCGTAGATCTCCCGGACCGCGTCCAGGTCGGCGTCGGCCATGGCGCGGGTGGTGACGTCGGCGGGCAGGTCGGTGGGGCAGCACGGGCGGGCGTTGAGCACGCCCATCACCGCGTCGGCGGCGTGCGGCAGGCCGGTGCAGCAGGCGGGGTTGACGGCGACCCGGGTGGAGGTGCCCGCCTTGGTGAGGGTCACGAAGCCCACGTCGGCGAGCTTGCGCAGGTGGTGGGAGACGGTGGGCTGGCGGACTCCCACCATCTCGGCGAGCTGGCCCACGCTGACCGAGCCGGGGGTGGTGGCGATGGCGTGCAGGAGCCGGACGCGCATGGGTTCGGCCAGGCAGGCGAACCAGGCGGCGTAGGTCTCGGCGTCGGCGGCGGGGAGGAGGCCGCCCCGGTGCTCGGGCGTCTTCACAGTCATGGCATCAATTATCGACGAAGATCTATGGTTGCGTCCATTGACTCACATCGATAGAGTCCCGATTCATAGACACCAGTCGATGAATGAGGAGAGACGTCATGGTCGCTCAGAGTCCGGTCGTGGTGATCGGTGCCGGTCCGGTGGGTCTCGCGGCGGCGGCGGAGCTGGCCGCGCGCGACCTGCCGGTCATGGTCCTGGAGAAGGGCGATCGAGCCGGTGCCGCCGTATCCGAATGGGGCCACGTGCGCCTGTTCTCGATGTGGCGCGACCTGGTGGACCCGGCCGCGGAGAAGCTGCTCACCGCCACCGGTTGGCGGCGCCCGGACGACGCGGGCTACCCGACCGGCCGCGAGTGGGTCGAGGCCTACCTCGCTCCCCTGGCCGGGGCCCTGGGCGAACGGGTCCGCTTCGGCGCCGAGGTGACCGGCGTGAGCCGCATGGGCCGGGACCGGGTCGTGGACGCCGGGCGCGGGGAGCAGCCCTTCACTGTGAGACTCCGTACCGACCGGGGTGAGGAGCGGATCCTGGCCCGCGCGGTGCTCGACGCCTCCGGTACCTGGGGCACGCCCAACCCGGTGGGCGGCGACGGGCTGCCAGCACTGGGCGAGTCGACGGCCGCCGAGCATGTCTCGTACCGCATTCCCGACACCGCCGCCCCGACCGAACGGGCCCGGTACGCGGGCCGCACCACGGCGGTCGTCGGCAAGGGTCACTCGGCGCTGACCGCCCTGGTCGCTTTGACCTCGCTGGCCGATCAGGAGCCCGGAACGAAGGCGTTGTGGGTGCTGCGCCGCGGGGAGGTCGGCGACGCCTTCGGCGGCGGGGCCGCCGACCAGCTGGCCGCGCGCGGCGCCCTGGGACAGCGCGCCCGCGAGGCCGTTCAGGCCGGGCACGTCGAGGTGGTGACCGGGTTCCGCACCGCCGAGGTCCGCACGGAGCGGGACGGACGCCTCGTGCTGGCCGACGAGGACGGCCGGGAGCTGGACCCCGTGGACGAGGTGGTCGCCCTCACCGGATTCCGCCCCGACCTGTCCTTCCTGTCCGAGATCCGCCTGGGCCTGGACAGCGCCCTCCAGGCGCCGGTGGAACTCGCCCCGCTCATCGACCCCAACCAGCACTCCTGCGGCACCGTCTACCCCCACGGCGCGGCCGAGCTCTCCCATCCCGAGGAGGGGTTCTTCCTCGCCGGGATGAAGTCCTACGGGCGCGCCCCGACCTTCCTGGCCCTGACCGGCTACGAGCAGGTGCGCAGCATCGCCGCCCACCTGGCCGGGGACCGCGAGGCCGCCGCCCGGGTGGAGCTGGTCCTGCCCGAGACGGGGGTGTGCAGCGGCGGAGGCCTGTCCGAGGAGCCGGACGCGGCGGTCGAGAGCGGCGGCTGCTGCGGGCCCGCGCCCGAGACCGCGCTGGAGCCCGCGGAGCGGTAGGCCCGCTACCTCCGTTCCGGGGCGAAGCGCCCGCGCCAGGCCAGGGACACGTACACCAGGCCCACCAGCACCGGCACCTCGATCAGCGGGCCCACCACCCCGGCCAGGGCTTGGCCCGAGGTCACCCCGAACGTGGCGATGGCCACCGCGATGGCCAGCTCGAAGTTGTTGCCCGCCGCCGTGAAGGCCAGCGTGGTGGTCCGGTCGTAGTCCATCCCGACCGCCTTGCCGAAGGCGAAGGTGCCGAACCACATGAGGGCGAAGTAGGCCAGCAGCGGCACCGCGATGCGCGCCACGTCCAGCGGTTGGCTGGTGATCCGGTCCCCCTGGAGGGCGAACAGCAGCACGATGGTGAACAGCAGACCGTACAGCGCCCACGGGCCGATCCGGGGCAGGAAGGCCGACTCGTAGCGCTCCCGGCCCAGCTTCCTCTCACCGATGCGGCGGGTGAGGAACCCCGCCGCCAGCGGGATTCCGAGGAAGATCACCACGTTGAGCGCGATGAGCCGGGGGGAGGCGTCCAGGCCGCCGGTGTCCAGGCCCAGCCACCCGGGCAGCAGGTCCAGGTAGAACCAGCCCAGCAGGCCGAAGACCAGCACCTGGAAGACCGAGTTCAGCGCGACCAGCACGGCGGCGGCCTCGCGGTCGCCGCAGGCCAGGTCGTTCCAGATGATGACCATCGCGATGCAGCGCGCCAGGCCGACGATGATCAGGCCGGTGCGGTACTCGGGCAGGTCGGCCAGGAAGACCCAGGCCAGCGCGAACATCACCGCGGGGCCGATGAGCCAGTTGATCACCAGGGAGGAGACCAGCAGCCGGGTGTCGCGGGTGACGGTGTCCAGCCGGTCGTAGCGGACCTTGGCCAGCACCGGGTACATCATGACCAGCAGGCCGAGCGCGATGGGCAGGGAGATCCCGCCGACCTCCATGGCGGCCAGGACCTCGTTCAGGCCGGGGACCAGGCGTCCCAGACCCAGGCCGACGGCCATGGCGAGCAGGATCCACACCGCCAGGAACCGGTCCAGGAACGACAGTCTCGCGACGACGGGCCCGCCCGTACCACTGGTGTTCCTGTCGGTCGAGGCCATCAGCAGGGCCTCCTGTTCGCTGCGGCGCCGCTGGTACGGGCGGTGGCGGCGAGCCCGGCCAAGGCCCCGGAGAGGTCCTCGATCCGGTCCGGGCACAGCCGGTAGTAGGTGAACCGGCCGCAGGGCTCGGTCTCCACCACCCCCGCCTCGCGCAGGATCCGCAGGTGGTTGGACAGGTTGGTCTGGCGCGCCCCGGTCTCCTCGACCAGGTGCGTCGTACACAGGGTCTCCCGGGCGAGCAGGGTCACGATCCGCAGCCGGAGCGGGTCTCCCAACGCCCTCATGAGGTCAGTGTCGACTGATATCAGCATGCGCTGATACTATCTCCCCAGTCGTCGTCGGCGATCCGTCGGACGCCCCGGCCCTTCCCGTCGAACCCGGCCACCCCGGCGGACCCGGTCCGCGCCCGGTCCGGCGCCTTCCCGTCCGGACCGGGGCCGCCCACGGCCGAGCGCGGCCCCGCGCTCCGGCGACGTCCGCCCACCACCGAGACGAAGCAGAGACGAGTGACCGTGAGCAGCCCCGACAAGCCGTCCGTCCTGTTCGTGTGCGTCCACAACGCGGGCCGCTCCCAGATGGCCGCCGCCTGGCTGTCCCACCTGGCCGGGGACCGCGTGGAGGTCCGCTCCGCCGGGTCCGCGCCCGCCGACGCGCTCAACCCCGCCGTGGTCGAGGCCATGGCCGAGGTCGGCGTGGACATCACCGGCCAGCGCCCCAAGATCCTCACCACCGAGGCCGTCGAGGCCTCCGACGTGTGCGTGACCATGGGCTGCGGCGACACCTGTCCCGTCTTCCCCGGCAAGCGCTACCTGGACTGGACCCTGCCCGACCCCGCCGGTCGGGGCGTGGCCGCCGTCCGCCCCATCCGCGACGAGATCAAGAAGCGCGTCGAGGAGTTGGTCGGTGAGCTCCTTCCGGGTCCGCGGTCGTAGGGGCGTTCCGGCTCCCCTCGGCCGCCGGGGCCCGCAACCCTCTCCCCGGGTGCGCTGCCGTAGGACGTGCTCTCTCCGGAGGGCCCCGACGCCCTCCCCGGCCATCCCCGCCGGGTGGTCCGCGGCACGCCGACATCGTGCGACAAGGCGTGCACGTGAACGGCACCCGACGGCGATCCGTCCGGAGGGCAAAGGATTGACCGCATAAACCTGCTCTGTACGGAGATGTCGCCGCGTCCGCCAGCCGTGGTCCCAACGCCGGAGGGAGCGGGTTCCACCGAACACCCCCGGACCGCCCGCGGGCCGGACGACCTCGTGGGCGGCTCCCCCTCCGGTGCGCACGGCGGTCCCCGGCCGGACGGCCCCGCGCTCCCTGCGCACGCGTGTTCGCACCCGCCCGGAAGCTGAGGCGCAACGGCGCCGTTTCCGCACCCGGTGATGCCACGCCGACCCGAAGACCTCAGTAAGCTTCGTGGGCCGCCCCCTTTTCCCCGAGCGCGCCCCCGCCGTGCCCTGTCCACCGTCGCCGCGTCCCGCCGAGGAAGGCGACCGAAGCAGCTGGAGCAGACTCTGCCGTGTCCCTCTTCGAAGCAGTCATCCTTGGCCTGATCCAGGGACTGACCGAGTTCCTCCCGATCTCCTCCAGCGGGCACCTGCGCGTGGTGTCGGCCCTCTTCGGCTGGCCCGACCCCGGCGCCGCCTTCACCGCCGTCAGCCAGATCGGCACCGAGCTGGCCGTGGTGATCTACTTCCGCCAGAGGGTCTGGGCGATCCTGTCCACCTGGACCAGGTCACTGGTCAACCGCGAACTGCGCGGGGACATCAACGCGCGCATGGGCTGGTACGTCATCCTCGGCTCCATCCCCATCGGGGTCCTGGGCCTGCTCCTGGAAGACCAGATCGACAGCGTCTTCCGCGACCTGCGTCTGATCGCGCTGAACCTCATCATCTTCGGCGTCATCCTCGGCGTCGTCGACCGGTACTCGCGCAAGCACCGCACCCTGGAGGACCTCAACGTCTCCCGGGGCGTGACCTTCGGCCTGTTCCAGGCGCTCGCCCTCGTCCCGGGCGTCTCCCGGTCGGGCGGCACCGTCACCGGCGGGATGCTGCTCGGCTTCAAGCGCGCGGACGCGGCCGAGTACGCCTTCCTGCTGGCGCTGCCCGCCGTCTTCGCTTCGGGCCTGTACAAGCTGACCGACATCGGTGAGAACGAGTACGCCGGGTGGGGCGCCACCATCGTGGGCACGCTCATCGCGGGCGTCGTCGGCTTCGTGGTCATCGCCTGGCTGATGCGCTTCATCTCCACGCACAGCTTCATGCCCTTCGTGTACTACCGCGTCGGCCTGGGCGTCCTCGTCCTGGCCCTGGTGAGCTGGGGTGTGCTCGACCCGCAGGGCGGCGCGGGCGCGCAGCCCGCGCAGAGCGAGATCGTCAGCGAGCAGGAGACGCCGGAGGAGGAGTCCGAGCCCGGACCGGAGACCGACACCGGGGCCGACGCCGGTACCGGCCCGTCCTCCGAGGCGCCCGCTGAGCCGTCCGAGGCGCCCTCCGAGGAGGCCGTGCCGACCGTTGACCCGGTCACCGGCTGGGAGATCGACCCCGAGGTGGGCCTGCCCCGCAACCCCGAGACCGGGCTGTACCACGACTCGGACCTGGGCATGGACGTGGACTACGACCCGGTCAGCGGCCTGGCCACCAACCCGGTGACCGGTGAGACCTACGACCCCGAGGCGGCCGGTTAGGGGGCTCCGCCCCACCGGGCACGGGCACACGACGAATGCGGGGCTCCGCGACGGGCCCGCCGCCCGGGGGCAACGGCGGGGGACCGGCGGATGTCCGCCGGCCCCCGGCCGACCACAGGCCCGGTCCGGAACTCGGCGCGCCGCGCAAATCGCGGTCCCGCGCATATCATCACCGGGTGAACAACGGCTGGCATCGGTCCACTGTGCGGACCCGCGCACCGCGAACTGGAGTTGTCGAACCGCGTTCACCCGCGCAATTACCGGGACATTTCTCTCCGGGACCCGCTTCGACCAGGGGATACGTTCAGTTCCGCAGCAGCCGGGGACGGCGGGCGGACGCCGGGCGGACAGGGAGGGCCTACCGGAGCGGGACTTCGGTCACGAGTTCGATCCAGGAAAGACCGATGTGAAGCACAACACGGGAGCTTCCCACAAAACCGCAGGTCAAAGAGCCGATACTCACTCCGGCCTGGGGCGCGCCGAGGCAGTCGCGATGCCGCTGGGGCCCATGTGCACTAAAGTTTCCTTGCTATGGGGCATTCAGCGAGAAGTCCGTCATCGGGGGACATAATCCGATCGACCCGGGAGGGTAATCCCGAGCTCACCAGTGCGCTCTCCGCGTACCTGGGGGTCGAGCTCGCCCCCCGGGAGTTCACCCTCGCGGACGGGACCCGGGTCGGGGTCGACTGCGCCGACGGCGGTCAGCCGACCGTCCTCGCCCAGTTCTCCCCCCTGCACGGGCCGATGAAGTCGGCCCAGCGCAACAAGGTCATCGCCGACGCCTTCAAGCTGGCCTGGCTGCGGGACCAGCACTTCCCCGACGCACGTCCGCTCGTGGTGCTGGGCGAGCCCCTCGCCAAGCTCTTCGGGCGCGGCGCGTGGCTGCCCGTGGCCTTCGCCTCTCACCGGATCGCGGTCGCCCTCGTTGACGACCGTCTCAGGATTCGGGCACTCGATATCAGTATGTGATCAACACTTCATAACGCGTTAATCAGCAATCCCTAACGTTTTACACGTCAAGACTCCCGCGGGCCGTCGCCATGCTTGCTTCCACCCGCTCTCCATCGAAGGTCCTCGGGCACCCATGCCCGGAGCCAGCCATCTGGAGGGTGTCCCATGGGCCTTCCCCATGCGGTCGTCATCACAAGGACTGCCGTCACGGCGAGCGCTTCCGGCCCGCACACCGCCGCCTCCCCCGGCGGCTCCGCCACGCGCTCCGCCGCGCTCCCGCCGCGCTTCGCACCCCGCTCCGACTCCGTGCCGCCCGCCCCCCTCCTCGGTCGATGACGACACACCCCCGTGACCTGCGCGCCCGTTTTCACCCCCCCAGCACCCATTCACCGCCGGGACACGTCGTGCAATCATCCGATCACACAATTCGAGGAGAAGGTATGGCACGTCCAGCACGGCCGGAGACGGCCCCCGGGCCCGCGGCCCGGCGCACCGAACACGCGTACCGAGGGCGGGACGCCGCGTGAGCGACGACCGTATCGAAGTACGCGGACTCAGCAAGACCTACGAGGGCGGTGACCCGCACCGGCCCGCGCTCGACCGCATCGACCTTGACATCCCCCGCGGCGAGTTCGTCAGCCTCATCGGCCCCAGCGGCTGCGGCAAGTCCACCCTGCTGCGGGTGATCGCCGGGCTGGAAGGCCACGACAGCGGCGACGTCACCGTCTTCGGCTCCACGCCCAAGCGCATGTGCGAGGCCAAGGCCGTGGGCCTGGTCCCCCAGACCCCCGCCCTGCTGCCCTGGCTGAACGTGCGGCGCAACATCTCCCTGCCCTCCCGGGTCAACCGCCGGGCGGGCAGGGGCAGCGAGGACCCGGACCAGCTACTGCGGATGGTCGGCCTGGACGACTCCGCCCGCAAGTACCCCCACGAGCTGTCCGGCGGCATGCAGCAGCGGGTGGCGATCGCCCGCGCCTTCGGTCTGCGGCCCGACCTGCTCCTGATGGACGAGCCGTTCTCCGCGCTGGACGAGTTCACGCGCGAGGCGCTGCAGCTCCAGCTCCTCAACCTGTGGGAGCGCATGTCCACGACGGTCGTGTTCGTCACCCACTCGGTGCGCGAGGCCGTCACGCTCTCCGACCGCATCGTCGTGATGTCGGCCCGGCCCGGCCGGGTGCACGAGGTGCTGCCCGTCGACCTGCCCCGCCCCCGCGACAGGGCCGTGGTGACCGGACCGCACATGCACACCCTGGAGGACCGGGTCCGCGCGTCCCTCCAGTCCGCCTGGGAGGCCGGAGCCGCCCCCGACGACCTCGTTCCGCTGTGAGAGGAGGAGAGACCATGGCCACCAGCACACCCGTCCGGCCCCGCCCCGAGGGCGAGGCCTCCCCGAAGCGCGGTGCCGCGCGTCGGCGCCGCCCCAACCTCGGGCTCAGCGTGTGGCTGCCCACCGCCGTGGCGGTGTTGATCGTCGGTTTCGCCTGGTCGGCGACCGCCGAGGACCAGCCCTACCTCCTGCCTCCGCTGACGGAGGTCGGGGGCATCCTGGTCGAGGACCCGCTGCTGTTCCTGAACAACGCCTGGGCCACCCTCAGCATCGCCCTGACGGGTGTGGCCTTCGGCGCGGGCACCGCGTTCGTCCTGGCCCTGCTGATGTCGGAGATCCCGCTGCTGCGGCGCGCGGTCATGCCGCTCGCCGTCGTACTGAACGTGACCCCGGTCATCGCGATCGCCCCCGCCCTGGTGGTGGCGTTCGGCTTCGGCATGACCCCCAAGGTCATCGTCACCGCGATCATCACGTTCTTCCCGGTCCTCATCAACGTGACCACGGGGCTGCGGTCGGTCTCACGGCCCGTCCTGCACGTCTTCTCCACCCTGCACGCCTCCCGCCTGGAGGTGCTGCTCCGGCTGCGTATCCCCAGCAGCCTCCCCTACACCCTCGCCGCTCTGCGGGTGGTGTTCCCCCTGTCCATCGTGGGCGCCGTGGTCGCGGAGTTCGTCGCCGCCGGGTCCTCAAGCGGGCTCGGCACGATGATCCGCAACTCGGCCGCGACCGCCCGGTTGGAGTACGTCTACGCGGCCGTCGCCTGTCTGGCCGTCATGGGCGTGCTGATGCTCGCACTCATCACCGTCCTCGAACGCAGACTGCTGTTCTGGCACGAGTCCCAGCAGCGCACCACCTCCTAAGGAACCCCCATGACCAATCCGCCCCACCGCCCCAGTCCCCGGCGCCGACGCCCCCTCGCGGCGGCCGCCGCGGCATCGGTCCTCCTCCTCACCGCCGCGTGCAGCGGAGGGGAGGCGGCCGAGGAGGACCAGCAGGTAGCCGCCGTCATCGACGAGGAGCGCTGCCAGACCAACCGCGACGTCGGCACGGTCACCTACATCACCGGTTACCAGTACCAGGCCTCGGTGAGCATCCTGGAGGCCGTCGCCGCGGACGCGCTCGGCTACTTCGAGGCCGTCTGCCTGGACGTGGAGATCCAGCCCGGCAGCGGCGACACCATCGGCAACTCCCAGCTCGTGTCCGCCGGCACCGCGCACTTCACCTCCCTCGGCAACGAGGCCGAGGTCCTGCAGGCCAACGCCGCCGGACACGAGGTCATCGGCGTCTCGACCTACGGGCACGTCCCGATCGCCAGCCTGCTCACCGGCACCGGCATCGAGGAGCTCAAGGACCTGGAGGGCACCACCCTCGGCCACAAGGGCATGCTCCCCGCGCCGCTGGAGGCGATGCTCGTCGCCGACGGCGTGGACATGGACTCCGTCGAGATCGTCGAGGTCGGCTACGACCCCAGCGTGCTGCCGCGCGACCAGGTGCAGGCGCTCACCGCGTTCCGCTCCAACGAGCCCTTCCTCCTGTCCGACATGGGCGAGGAGTACAACGAGTGGCTCCCCGAGAACTACGGGGTCGTGGGCTCGTTCGGCGTGATGGCCACCAACCCCGCGTGGGCCGAGGAGAACCCGACGGTCGTCGAGGACTACCTGCGCGCGATCGCGAAGGCCTTCGAGTACTGCCAGGAGAACGGCGAGGAGTGCGTCGGCTACGCCGCCGAGCTGGCCGAGGCCGGATACGACACCGAGCACAACCTGCGGATCTGGAACTCCGAGCAGGAGCTGGTGACGGCCTCCACGCCCGACGACTCGACCCCGGGCTACATCGACCTGAGCCTGACCGAGTCCGAGGGCAAGACCCTCGTCGACAACGGCCAGCTGGACGAACTGCCCGACGTGGAGCCCCTGTTCGACCCCCGCTACCTGGAGGCCGTGCACGTGGCGACCGAGGTGTCCTGGGCGTCCGAGTAGGACCGGGCACAGCCCGTACAGCAGGACCGCGCGGACCGGCGCCGCGCACCGAGCGCCCAGAGCGCCCGGGCGCGGCGCGCAGACCGTGCTGCGCACGGGCGACCGCAGTGAGCGGCGCCCGAGAGGAATGAGGAGCCAAGGATGGCAGCAGAAGGCGGGCCGCAGGCCGCCGAAACCGAGTACGGCATCTTCCTGCCCATCGGCAACGGGGGGTGGATCGTCTCGGAGACCGCACCGCACCCCGAGGCGACGTACGAGTACAACAAGAAGGCCGCGGTCCTCGCCGACGCCTACGGACTCGACTTCGTCATGTCCATGGGCAAGTGGCGCGGCTACGACGGCGCGACCGACCACTGGGGGCGCACCCTGGAGTCGATGACGATGATGTCGGGGCTCGCGGAGGCGACCGAGCACGTCAAGGTGTGGGCGACCGTCCACACGAACCTGTTCCACCCGGCGCTCGCCGCCAAGATGTACACCACCCTCCAGGACATCAGCGGCGGACGCGCCGGGATGAACATCGTGGTCGGCTCCTACGTGGACGAGTTCGCCCAGATGGGCCTGTGGCGCGAGGACATCGGCCACGGTGACCGCTACCGGTACACCGAGGAGTGGACCAGCGTCCTCAAGCGGCTGTGGACCGAGGACTCGGTCACCCACGACGGCGAGTTCTTCAAGCTCGACGACTGCCGCTCGCGGCCGCACCCCGCCCCGGCGCCGACCCTGATCAGCGCGGGCCGCTCCGACACCGGCCTGAACTTCCAGGCGCGCAACTGCGACGGCTCGTTCCTGACCGCGGAGGACCTGCCCGGCCTGCGCGACGCCAGCCGCGACGTCAAGGAGCGCGCCCAGAAGGAGGGGCGCAGCATCAAGACGTACTCGATGCTCACCGTCGTCATGGACGACACCGACGCCGCGGCCGAGGAGCGGCGGCTGGAGTACGGGCGCGGCGCGGACATCGACGCGCTGGTCAACATGAAGCGGTCCTGGGGCCTGCCCCTGGACAAGGCCCTGTCGCTGACCTCCGAGCGGCCCGAGGACGAGGCGTTCCAGACGCCGTTCGTGACCGGGTCCCCGGAGACGGTGGCCGGACGCATCCGCGAGATCGTGGAGTACGCCGAGCTCGACGGCCTGATGCTGATCTTCCCGGACTACCACGCCGACCTCGCGGCGTTCGGTGAGAAGGTCATGCCGCTGCTGCGCCCCGCCGGGGGAACGGCCGCGGACCGGGGCTGAGGCCCTCCGCCGCGGACGTCCCCTGCCGCCCGCGGCGGTCGACGCGCGGTCGCTGCGGTGCGAGACGCCCCCGCTCGGGGTTTCGCACCGTGGTGGCCTGGGGCCGCGGCGCCCGCCGGACGCCGCGCGGGGCCCGGCCGCGCCGCCCCGCGAAGATTGGGCCCCCTCCGACCGGGTAGGCGCCCCCAGTGTCCTCACAGGTCGGGCGGCGCGCCCCCGGTGACCGGGGCGGAGACGCCCGGCCCTCGCACGAGTCGGAGGGACTGACGATGAGCGTCAAGCGTGGCATCGAAGGGCTGAAGGACGTCCTGGGGGAAGTGGACTTCCCCGCGGACAAGGACCGGATCGTGACGCACGCCCTGGACGCGGGCGCCGACGAGGAGCTGCTGAGCGCCCTGCGGGCGATGCCGCCCGCCCAGTACAACGAACCCAACGAGGTGCTGCGCTCGGTGCCCCTGCCCCTCTCCGAGAAGGACTCGCACACCGAGTCCGCCCGCGCGCAGCTGCGCAGGGAGCACACGAAGCCCGGCATGGCCGAGTCGATGAAGGAGAGCCGCCCGGTCAACCCCATCGAGGAGGAGCTGGGCGAGAACCGCAAGTCCTGAAGGCCCCGCACTGTGGTCCCGGCGCCCTGAGGGGTCCCGGGACCCCTCCCGTTCGCGGGCGGGGAGCGGGTACGGGAGCACGGCGTCCGGTACTCCGGAGGAAGGCGCGCAACGGTCCCGGGGCGGTGTGGTCCTCTCCCGCATCGGTGACCGGATCGGCCGCAAGAAGACCCTGATCATCACGGGCGGCGCGACCGTGCCCATCGGCCTGCCGCCGACCTGCGACGGCGTCGGGAGCCTCGCCCCGGTCCTGCTCGTCGTGTTGCGGATAGTCCAGGGCCCGGGCACCGGCGGCGAGTGGGGCGGCGCCCCGCTGATCGCCGCCTGGCTGCTGTCGCGGTTCGACGACTCCCGGGTTCCGGTCGCGGGCTGCCTGGTCCTCACCGCGGTGGTGCCCATCGTCGCCGCGGCACCGGCCGGACGGGCCTCCAAGGACGGGGAGAGGCACCCGGCGGCCTCCGAGAGGGGCTGACGCACGCCCTTCTCCGGGCGCACGGTGTGAGGGGGATGCGTCGGCCGCCCCCCTCACCGGCCCGCTCCTCCCCGGAACGGACACATGGCCCCTGGGCTGGACATTCATCCCATCTTCCGCGAGCATGGGCGAGGCGCGCGCCCGCGCCTAGGTGTGCCGGGAAGACTGGTCGGCGAGTCCCTGTCAGTCATACGCCCGGAAAGTTGCACATGAGCATCGACCCGATTCTGCGCTCCGAGCGCCACGGCCCGCTCTCACGGCTGGCCGACACCCTGCGCAGCGACAGCGTCGGCGGCTTCCTGCTGATCGGCGCCGCGGTCCTCGCTCTCGTCTGGATCAACTCGCCCTTCGGCGAGGTCTACGAGAACCTGCGGGCGATCACCTTCGGGCCCGAGTCGCTGCACCTGAACCTGTCCCTGGAGACCTGGGCCGCCGACGGCCTCCTGGCGGTCTTCTTCTTCGTCGTCGGCAACGAGCTCAAACAGGAGTTCGTCCACGGGGAGCTGCGCAACCCCCGGCGGGCCATGCTGCCGATCGTAGCGGCGGTCTGCGGCATGATCGTGCCCGCCGCCATCTACGCCGCGATCAACTTCACCTCGCCCGAGACCCTCCACGGGTGGGGCATCCCGATGGCGACCGACATCGCGTTCGCCCTCGCGATCCTCGCGGTGATCGGCCGGGGGCTGCCGACCGCGCTGCGGACCTTCCTGCTGACGCTGGCGATCGTGGACGACCTCGGCGCGATCATCGTCATCGCGGTCTTCTACACCGCGGACATCAGCTTCCTGCCGCTGGCGGTGGCCGTGGTGGGCCTGGCGCTCTTCTGGTACCTGCAGCGCGGCAGGGGTCTGGCCGCCAGGCTCAACGCGTCGGTGGTGCCCAACTGGCTGGTCTACGTGCCCCTGGCCCTGGTGATCTGGGTCCTGGTCCACGAGAGCGGCGTGCACGCGACCATCGCGGGCGTGGCCATGGGTCTGCTGATGCGCACCAACAAGCTGCCCGGAGAGCACCACGACCCGAGCCACGGCGTGGAGCAGCTACTGCGTCCCTGGTCCGCGGGTCTGGCCCTGCCGATCTTCGCCTTCTTCTCGGCCGGCGTGGTCTTCGACGGCGTCGGCGAGGTCCTCACCGACACGGCGGCGCTGGGCATCATCGCCGGGCTCATCCTCGGCAAGGTGCTCGGCATCGCGGGCGGCGCGTGGGTGACCACCAAGGTGACCAGGGCCGAGCTCAACCCCAGCCTGAAGTGGATCGACATCATCGGCATGTCGCAACTGGCCGGTATCGGGTTCACCGTGTCGCTGCTGATCAGCGAGCTGACGTTCGCCGACGACCCGGGACACCTGGCCCACGCCAAGACGGGCGTCCTGGTGGCCTCCGCCATCGCGACCCTGCTGGCCGCGGTCATCCTGGGCGCGAGGTCCAGGCACTACCGGAAGCTGGAACGCCAGAGCACGGCGGGCGCGGACTCCGAGTAGGAACACGGCGGCGGCCCGTCTCCCCCCAGCGGGGAGGCGGGCCGCCGCCGTGTGGCACGGGTGCGGGCCCCGCCGCGGGGCCCGCCTCCCGGGCCGCCCGGCAAAGTGGAAACGGGCGGCCCCCGGAAACCCAGGGGCCGCCCGCGACGCGTGGTACACCTACACGCTGACTCCCAGGAACCAGGTCACCACGGTGTACATCGCGACCAGGATCAGGAACAGCGCGATGAGGTTGAGCCACACGCCGCCGCGCATCATCTGGCCGATCCGCACGTGGCCGGAACCGAAGACGATCGCGTTCGGCGGTGTGGCCACCGGGAGCATGAAGGCCATCGTCGCGGCCAGGGCCACCGGGATCACCAGGGACAGGATGTCGATCTGCATGCCCACCGCGACGCCGCCGAGGATGGGCAGGAAGGTGGCCGCGGTGGCGGTGTTGCTGGTGAGCTCCGTCAGGAAGAGGACCAGCCCGGCCGCGACCAGGATCAGCACCCAGGTGGGCACGCCCTCCAGGACGGCGACCTGGCCGCCGATCCAGGTGCTGAGGCCGGAGGCGGTGAACTGCCCCGAGATGGCCAGGCCGCCGCCGAACAGGAGCAGGACGCCCCACGGCAGCTGCACGGCGGTCTCCCAGTCCAGCAGGCGGTTGCCGCGCCCGACCGGGATCAGGAACAGCAGGACCGCCACGGTCATCGCGATCCCGGCGTCGCTGACGCTGGACAGCCACGGCAGGAAGTTGTCGGCCAGGACCGGGACGAAGATCCAGGAGAGCGCCGCGAAGGCGAAGACCGCGAGCACGAGCTTCTCACCGCGCGCCATCGGGCCCATCTCGGCGAGCTCGGAGCGGATGAGGCCCTGGGCGCCCTCCACCTTCTTGACCTGCGGCGGGAAGACCTTGATCAGCACGAACCAGGCGATGAGCAGGAAGACGGCGGCCAGCGGCAGGCCGACCATCATCCACTCGCCGAAGCCGATGTTGATGTCGTGGGCGTCGGCGAGGTAGCCGACCATCAGCACGTTGGGCGGCGTGCCGATGATGGTGGCCACCGAGCCGATCGAGGACGAGTAGGCGATGCCGAGCATGAGCGCGGTGGCGAAGTTCGCGTCGGTCCTGCCGTCGCGGAACTGGGTGATCAGCGCGACCACCGACAGGCCCACGGGCAGCATCATCACCGCGGTGGCGGTGTTGGACACCCACATCGTGATGAACCCGGTGGCGATCATGAAGCCGCCGATCAGCCCCGCGGTGTTGGAGCCGACCTTGGAGACGATGACCAGGGCGATCCGCTTGTGCAGGTTCCACTTCTGCATCGCCAGAGCGAGCATGAAGCCGCCCATGAACAGGAAGATGGTGTCCGACCCGTAGGACGAGGCGACGTCGCCGATGGGGGTGCCCTCCATGAGGAGGGGAAAGAGCACCAGCGGCAGCAGTGAGGCGATCGGGATCGGGATCGCCTCGGTGGCCCACCAGATGGCGATGAACGCGGTGATCGCGGCCACCGCGCGGCCGTTGGCCGACAGGACCGTCTCGCCGTCCCCGCCGTCGACGACGGGCATCGGCATGTCCGGCATGAGGAAGTAGACCAGGAGCCCGACCAGCGGGCCCGCGATCAGGCCGATCACGCGCGAGGGCGAGGCGCCCCTGGCGGTTCTGCCGTCCTGCGTGGGGGATGCGGTGTCGGGCGCGTCGACACCCTTCTCGGACGCCATGGAATCCTCCTGTTGTGGGTCGCCGGGAAGTGACGCTGGCCTTACCGTCGGGTTTCTCCCCGATTACCCCGAATTGATACAGCGATGGTGTGGGTCTCCTTCTCGCGTGCTCAAGGTCTCAACGAAGATTTGAGGTTCCTCTGACATTGCGGAACCGTGGGTCGGCGCCCTGGGACACACGGTCATCAAGCACAGGGGGTGAACTGGGGGCCGGAACCGCCGTCTTCCCTCGCCTAAGCTGCGGGTATGCATGGACCGAACCGGCGCACCGCCCTGAGGGGAGCCGTCGGCGTGTTCGCCGGGGTCGCGCTGGGCGGCTGCGCGTGGCGCGAACCCTCCCCCGCCCCGGCGTCGCTCGTCGTGGCCACGGGCCCGGCCGGGGCCGTCTACCGGGAGATCGGCTCGGAGATCGCGGGCCTGCTGGACGCCCGGCTCCCCGACATCCGGGTGGAGACCGTCGAGACCGGCGCCTCGCACGACAACCTGCTGCTCATCGACTCGGGCGAGGCCCACCTGGGTCTGACCAGCCTCGACGCGGTCCTGGCCTACGAGGTGACCGACGCCGGTCCCTTCCGCGCGATCGGACGCCTCTACGACAGCTTCCTGCACCTCATGGTCCTGGACGCCTCCCCCGTGCGCTCCCTAGCCGACCTGGGGGGCCGCCGCGTCTCGGTGGGCGCGGTCAACTCCGGCACCGAGTTCACCGTGGCGCAGGCCGTGGAGGAGACCGGGCTGGCCATGGAGGCGGTGCGCCTGGACCAGGCGGCCTCCGCCGACGCCCTGTCCCGGGGGGACATCGACGCGATGTTCTCCCTGACCGGGCTGCCCACGCCCGCGGTCGCCGACCTGGCCCGCGAGCACGTGACGCGCCTGGTCGACCTCGGGGACGTCGCGTCCGCCATGGCCGAAGCCCACCCCGAGAGGTACTTCCCGGCCACCATCCCGGCGACCACCTACGAGGGCGTGCCCGCCTGCCCCACCATGTCCACCCCCAACCTGCTGCTGTGCGCGGCCGACCTGCCGGACGACCTGGCCTACGCCGTCGCCGACACCGTCTACACCGGCGCCGCCCGGATAGCCGAATCCCGCCCCGAGGCGGCGCAGATCAACGTGCGCACCGGCATCTCGACGGGTGTGGTCCCCCTCCACCCCGGAGCCGCGCGCTGGTACCGGGACAACAAGCCCTCCTGAGGTCCGCCCCGCCGAGGGCTCAGTCCGCGGACGGCAGCGTGATGGTCACGCCGAAGCCCGGCCGCTCGCCGGGCAGGCCCTCGCCCAGCGCCAGTTCCCCTCCGGCCTCGCGGACCAGGTCGGAGACGATCGCCAGCCCCATACCGGTCCCCTCGGTGTTCTGGTGGCGGGGAGAGCGCCAGAAGCGGTCCGGGGCCGCGCCGCGCTCCTCCTCCGGGAGCCCCTCCCCGTCGTCGAGCACGCTGATCCGCGCGGGGTCGCCCGCCGAGCCCCGCACCTGCACCCGGGTCCCCCCGGACAGGCGCAGGGCGTTGCTCACCAGTTCGTCGAGGATGCTGCCCAGTCCCCCGGCCGGGGCGCGGACCCGCAGCCCGGCGGGGACGTGGACGGTCACGGTGATCCCCCGGGCCCGGCCCAGGGCGCGCCAGCGCTCCACGCGGGTCTCCAGCAACTCGGGGACGTCCACGGCCTCGGTGCCGGTGACGCTCTCCAGACGTGTCGCGGCCAGGAGGGAGTTGAGCATCCGGTGCATGGCCGTGGTCTCGTCCACGGCCACCGCGTGCGCTTCCCGGGCCTCCTCCGAGCCGAGGTGGGGCGCGAGGTTCTCCACTGCCAGGCGCAGGCTCGCCAGGGGGTTGCGTAGCTGGTGGGAGGCGTCGGAGACGAAGGAGCGCTGACGCTCCAGGGCCCTGCGCACAACCTCGACCATCGTGTTGAAGGACTCGGTGAGGCGGCGCAGCTCCGGAGGCCCCCGCTCGGCGTCCACCCGAACGTCCAGGTCGCCCGAGGCGACGGCGGTGGTCGCGGCGTCGAGTCGGCCGATGGGGCGCAGGACCCAGCGCGACAGCGGCAGAGAGGCCGCCACCAGGAGCGTCAGGGGCACCAGGCTGAGCAGGGCGAGCCACCCCCAGGAGCCGAGGATGTCGGCGCCGAGCCGGTCGGTGGGGGCGGCGACGACGACAGCCCCGGTCACCTCGCTGTCGCGGCCGATGGGCTCGGCGACCACGAGGGGGCCGGACTCCCAGGGCCAGACGGTGGTCGGAGGGGCCGGGCGCTCCCCGGCCAGGGCGACGGTGAGCGCCTCCGGCGTGCCCAGTTCCGCGAGCACGTCGCGCTGGTGCGCCGTGCTGCCGGACCCGGCGATGATCTCCCCGTCGGGAGCGACCAGGACCACCGGGATGCCGTAGAGCGCCTCGTAACGCTCCATCTCCTGGAGGAGCGCCTCGGGGCGGTCGGCCTCCAGCGCGGTGCGGGCCAGGGCGGCGAAGCGGCCCGCGTCCCCGAGGCGGTCGACGTAGACCTGCTGGGTCAGCTGCTGGGCGATGACCGCCCCCAGGGGGATGACCGCCGAGGCGACCAGGACGAACGCGGCGGGCAACAGGATGGTGAGCAGCCTGCGGAGCACGGGCTCAGGCCCGATCGAGGAGGTAGCCGACACCGCGCACGGTGCGGATCCGCACGGCCCGGCCGAGCTTGGCGCGCAGCGAGCCGATGTGGGTGTCCAGGGTCCGGGAGGAGGTCTCCCACGCCGTGCCCCACACCTGGTCGAGGATCTGGTCCCGGGCGACCACCGACGGGGAGCGGGAGGCCAGGAGGGCGAGCAGGTCGAACTCCTTGCGGGTCAACTGGAGTTCGGCGGCGCCGACGCTGGCCGCGCGGGAGGCCGGGTCCACGGTGAGCTCGCCGACCCTGACCGCGGGCTCCTCCTCCACCGCCTCGGCCCGCGCGGCGCGGGTGCGGCGCAGGACCGCGTCGATGCGGGCGAGGAGTTCGGCGACGCCGAAGGGCTTGACCACGTAGTCGTCGGCGCCGGCCCGCAGGCCGCGCACGCGGTCGCGCTCCTCGCCGCGGGCCGTGACGGCGATGATGGCGGTCTGCGGGCGGTCGCGGAGCTTGCGGAGCAGGTCGACGCCGTCGGCGTCGGGAAGGCCGAGGTCGAGGAGGACGACGTCGGCGGGCGGGGCGGTCAGGGCCCGTTCGGCGGTGGCGACCCTCTGGACGTCGAAGGACGCCGCCCGCAGGGCGGTCACCAGTCCGCGGGCGACCCGGTCGTCGTCCTCGACCACGAGAATGCGCATGTCCAGCATGTTAGGCAGTGTTCGCCCCGGTCACGGCACACCACCGGGGTGTTCCCCCGTGCCGGACGCGGCTCCCGGCCCCCGCGGGGCGGCCCTGCCCCCTCCGACGGCGCGGCACGGAGTTCCGCGCGGGCGGTCACCGGCACCATTTCCGCGGCCATGACACCGGGGGCGGAATTGTGTCCGCACCGAGGCACCCGCTTCCCCCGAAGCGCACGGGGCGATCTCGGAGCGGTCAGCCCCGGGCGCAACATCCTGACCCCGAGCCGCAATGGAAACGAAAAGGGATCAGAGCCGCGGACCGCCGAAACCCACTCTTTTACCGCACGTGCTTTTCCGCGTACCGGGGAGCACGATAATCGCCTCTCCACCCCGCGGCCTCTCTCCGGCCACCGCCCCCGACCCTTTCCCGGGAGGCGGCCGCTCCGGCCCCGCAGGCGGAGCAGAGCCCGCAAAGCCCACGGGCACAGGCTTTGCGCGCACCGGCACGAGAGGGGACCACGGCGGCGCCCCGGTGGGCGCCGCGCGGGCACGGCACCCGCGAAACCGAAGCAGAACCGCTTCCCGTCATATCGTCCGTGTCTTTTTCCGGGCCATCCGGAGAACGGCCTGGCCCGGACAACATGAACACCACTCCAGTGGGCATGTACAAGTCGGCCCCTGTCACCAACCGAATACACAACTGAACCGGAGCCGGACCCGATCGCACTTTCAGAACTGCTCGGGAAACAGGAGCGACCAATGGTGGAACTGAGAGAATCGAGGCCGCCGAGTGCGTAGCGACAACCAGCGGGGACAGAGCGGACAGGAGTGCCCGTGAGAGGGCTGGGACACGAACCCGGTCGGTGGCGGAAGTCGAGCTACAGCGGTGGCGGCAACGGCGACTGCGTCGAGGCCGTCCTGGGCACGCCGGGCACGGTCGGCCTGCGCGACTCCACGCACCCCGAACGCGCGGCGCTCGCCCTGCCCGCGCGCCAGTGGGTCGCGCTGCTCCGGCTCGCCGGGCACCGCTGAAGGGACCGAACGGCCCGGGGTCGCGCCCCGGACCGCGACCGGTCACATCTGGGCGAGGTAGATGTCGGCGTCCCCCCGCACGGTCCTGCGGAGGCTGAGCGTGGCGGGGTGGTCCGACCCCATCACCCGGCGGTAGCCGTCCTCCACGGCGACGAACTCGGCCTCGACGTCCTCGCCCTGGGCCCGGCGGTCCACGAGCAGGTTGCGGCGGGCCAGCAGGGCAAGCGGATGCGAGGCGCCCAGCGCCTCCTCGCAGCCGCGCAGCGCCTCCTCGTCCCGTTCCCGGGCACCGGCCGCGTCGCCCATGAGGAAGTGGTCGTTGGCCAGGTTCACCAGGCAGGCCAGGGTACTGGGGTGGTGGGCGCCGAGCCGGTCCAGGAACAACTCCAGGGAGCGCTCGTCCAGTTGGCGGGCCTCGGCCGCCCTGCCCAGGCGGCGCAGGATGATCGCCCGGTTGACGTCGGCCGCGCCCACGTAGGGGTGGCGTTCGCCCAGGAACTTGACGTAGCGCTCCCCCGTGGTCTGGGCCAGCTCCAGCGCCTCGTCGTGCTGGTTGACCGCGCTCAGGGACATGGAGTGCACCAGAGCGGCGTACATGGTCTCGTTGTCGTCCACGCCGTGCTTGACCCGGAAGCGCTGCCAGGCGCGCTCCGACAGGGTGAGAGCCTCCCGGTGGTGGCCGACGCGGCGACGCATGACGGCCAGCGTCCGCTGGTTGCGCAGGACGCGGTTGTCGTCCTCCCCGATCAGGCCGATGGCCCGCTCGACCTGGTGGGCCTGGATCTCCTCGGCCTCCCGGTAGCGGCCCTTCTCCATCAGGGCCTCGGCGTAGCCGTTGTTGGTGCCCAGGGTGCGCGGGTGGTCCGGGCCGAAGACGGCCTCCAGCCGGGCCAGCGTGTCGCGGTACTGGTCGGCGGCCGACTCCGGGTCGCCGCTGAGCAGGAGGTTGAAGGCGCGGAAGTGCGCGGTGACCAGGGTGTGCGGGTCGTCCTCGCCGAACAGGCGCACCCGGCGGTGGTAGGCGTCGGCCGCCGCCGTCAGGGAGTCACGGAACCGGCCCAGGAAGCGCAGGGTGCGGATGTACTCGATCTCCGCCTCCAGGGTCTCGGGGTCCCCGGGGCTCTGCGTCTCGCGCAGGGTGTCCAGGGTGGCCTCGCACAGCGCGAGGGCCTGTTCCAGGTGCCCCTGCCCGCGCATCGCCGTGGAGATCTGGATCGCCATGCCCAGGGTGGAGGGGTGGTTCTCGCCCAGTTGCAGGCGCCACCACTCGTGGGCGGTCTCGCCCAGGCTGCGGGCCTCGTCGAACTCCTGGCGCAGCGCGGCGACACGGCACATCTGCACCACCAGGTTGCGCGCCCAGGGGTCGGTGCAGTTCCACAGTTCGGAGGCCCACACGTGCGGCAGCAGCTCGGTGTAGCGCTCGGAGGCGTCCACGGCCACCACCTGGAGGTCGTTGCGGCCCAGCAGCTGGTGGGCGCAGTGGCGCATCTCCTCGCGTTCCCGGTCGCTCATCGGCGCCTGGACGGCGCGCTGCACCAGCCGGTGCAGGGAGACCGTGTTGCGCTGGTGGTCGATGTGGGCCAGGCTGTTGCGCCCGATGTCGCGGATCGCCATGCCGAGCCTGGCCGGGTCCTCCAGTGCGCCGCGCAGCTCCGCGGGGCCCTCGATGCCCCGGGCGAAGTTGAACAGCGTCCGGGGGATGGGCGCCGTCGACATGAAGGAGCAGAGCTGGAGCAGCTGGAGCGCCGCCGGGTTGGTGGTGGCCAGCCGGTCCAGGGACACGTTCCAGGCGGCGGCGACGGCCACCGGGTAGGCGCTGTCCACCGGGCGCAGGAGGTCGAGCATCTCCTGGCTCTTCTCGGAGAACTGGCGCAGGTACTCCTCGGTGGCCATCCCGCTCTCGTGCAGCCACACGGCGGCCTGGTTGAGGGCCAGCGGCAGGTCGCCCAGCTCGTGCGCGAGCTGGTCGGCCTCCTCTGTGGTCAGCGACGCGGGTCCGCGCCGTTTCAGCAGCTCGATGCTCTCGGCCCGGTCGAACTCGCGGACGGAGAGGTAGGCGTCGCCGCCCCGCACCGTCCAGCTGGAGTCCCGAGAAGTGATGATCACGTGGCCCTCGCCCCCGACAGGAAGATACTGATCCAGTTCGGACCGGGCCTGCGCGTTGTCGAAGACGAGGAGCCAACGCGGGTAGTCCAAGCCCTGGCGCAGCGCCTCCAGGACGTTCTCCAGGACGTGTCCGCTGCCCGCGCCCGCGCTGTCCAGCCTGAGCCTGGACGCGAGGACGGAGAAGCTCTCCCGCAGCTGGTTGCTGTGGGCCGCGGGGATCCAGCAGATGAGGTCGTAGTCGGACGCGTACCGGTACAGGTACTCCTTGGCGAGCTCGGTCTTGCCGACCCCCGACATCCCGTTGAGGGCGGTGATGACCTGTCGCCGCCCCTTCAGGAGCTGCCCCCTCAGCGCGGAGAGGAGTTCCTCCCGGCCGGTGAAGGCGCTGTTGCGGCGCGGAACCTGGACCCAGACCGCGTTGAGCGGTCGGCCACTCATGGACGATCGGGACGTACGACCGCTGGGCTGGTCGCCAGATTCTTGCATCATATCCTCATTTGACAGTTTTGTGGCCATATGAGTTTCTTTCCCCGACCGTTCAGAAAAGGGTGCTCTGTTCCGCGCCTTCCAGCCGTTGTTCCCGTCCACACGCGCAGATCCGGAAACCTTCGGTAATACTAGACCAGCGGGCGACGGCGTACTCGTCTCATGCGTTTCCCGCGTACCGCGGGTCGCACCCGCCCCGGAGATATCAGCGTATTCCCTGATGGGCACGGCATAACGCCGGGTGAGGGCGGCGCTCTCCACCGCGGGGAGCATGGAATTCGCCCAGTGGTGGGACACCCGCGTCCTTTTCGGGAAATCGTCGTGCACGCCCCGCAGCATCAGGCGCAGGGCGTCGAACCAGGGGTCCACCCAACGCAGGCGCTCCGCCGCCAGGCCCAGCACCCGGCGGATGTCGGAGACCCGGCCGCCCAGCGACAGCAGGGCCCGCCGGACACCCGGACGGAAGTCCCACCCGACCGGCC
>NZ_LEKI01000130.1:0-16942 GCF_001029525.1 Nocardiopsis sp. RV163
CGATAGAACGGCACCATGACCGAACTAGGAGCCGTCTTCCGCCCCCAACTGCCCCCCGAGCGCCTGCGCTCCGTGGCCCGCGCGGCCGAAGAGGCCGGGCTCGACCAGCTCTGGCTGTGGGAGGACTGCTTCCTGGAGAGCGGTGTGGCCGCCGCTTCGGCCGCCCTGGCCTGGACCGAGAACCTCACCGTGGGCGTGGGCCTGCTCCCCGTGCCCCTGCGCAACGTCGCCCTGACCGCCATGGAGACCGCCACCCTGCACCGGCTCTTCCCCGGCCGCGTACGCATCGGCGTGGGCCACGGTGTGCAGGACTGGATGTCCCAGGTCGGCGCGCGCCCCGACTCCCCTCTCACCCTCCTGCGCGAACACCTGGACGCGCTGCGCGCCCTGCTGGCCGGAGAACGGGTCACCACGCGGGGCCGCTACGTCACGCTGGACGACGTCGCCCTGGACTACCCGCCCGCCACCCCCGTTCCCGTACTGGCCGGTGCCCGCGGACCGCGGACCCTGCACCTGAGCGGACAGGCCGCCGACGGCACCATCCTGGACGCCACAGCGGGCGTGGACGGCGTGCGTAGGGCACGACGGCTGGTCGACCGGGGACGCCGGGCCGCAGGGCGCCCCGGCCACCACCCCGTGACCGTCTACCTGCTCGCCGCCACCGGCCCCGACGCCGACCGGCGCATTGCCGCCGAACTGCGCGCCGAGGGTCTGCCGCCGCAGGCCGGTGCGGCAGGGGGCGCCGACCGCGTCGCCGAGGCGGTACGGCACGTGGCCGAGGCCGGAGCCGACACCGTGGTGTTGCAGCCCACGGCCGACGAGCCCGACCCCGAGGGCTTCGTGCGCTTCACCGCCGAACGGGTCCGCCCGCTCCTGCCCTGAACCGCCCACCGGCCGAGCCGGATGCCTGCCGCACCGCGTCCGCCGCCACCGGTCGACCCTGTGGTCTGCGGGGGGAAGCAAGAAACCGCTGGAAGGAAGAGGACCGATGCTGGACCTGAGTTTCGCGCCCGAACTGCGGTTCTTCCTGCCCTCGCGGCACCGGAGCGGAACCGTGCGTGTGGAGGGCGACTCCACCTCCACCTCCACCCTCGGACACCTCGTCCAGTCGTTGGGCGTACCCCTGACCGAGGTCGGCGCGCTGCGCGTCGACGGCCGGACCGCCACCGCCTCCCACATCCCCGCCCCGGGCGAGGCCGTGCAGGTCCTGCCCGTGCAGTACCCGCAGCGCCTGCCCTTCGCCGAGCCGCGGTTCCTGCTCGACGTGCACCTGGGCACCCTGGCCCGGCGCCTGCGCCTGCTGGGACTGGACACCGCCTACGACAACGACCGCGACGACCCCTCCCTGTTCCGTCAGGCCAACGCCGAGGACAGGGTCCTGCTCACCCGCGACCGCGGACTGCTGAGCCGCAGCGGCCTGCGTGCGGGCGGCTACGTACGCGAACAGCGGCCCGCCGAGCAGCTACGCGAAGTGCTGGAGCGCTTCGCCCCGCCCCTGCGGCCCTGGACCCGCTGCCCGGCGTGCAACGGCGAACTGGTGCACACCACCAAGGAGCAGGTACGCGAGGACCTGGAGGCGGGCACCCGCGCCACCTACGACGTGTTCGCGCGCTGCTCCGGGTGCGAGCGGGTGTACTGGCCCGGCGCCCACCACTCCCGGCTGGCCCAGATCGTGCGCGAGGCCCAGGAGCTGGTGTCCGCGCGCCCCGGCCCGGCCTGAACCGCGCGGCAGGGCCGAACCGGTCGGGCTCTCAGTGTCTGTGGTCGTGGAACGGGCCACCCGCCCCGAAGACGCGCTCGGCGAAGCGTTCCCCGATGCGCCGGTGCGCGGCGGCGTCCGGGTGCAGCTCGTCGGGCAGCGGCAGCTCGGCGTTGTCCGCCTCACCGTAGAGTTCGCGCCCGTCGAGGTAGTGCAGGTTCGGGTCCTCGGCCGCGCGCTGGCGCACGATGCGCTCCAGTTCCTCGCGGATGACGGTGAGCGTCAGCTTACCGGCGGCGCGCTCGCCGGGGTCGCCGGTGGCCCGGAACCGCAGTTCCCCGACGCGCAGGGAGTCCGGGTCGAAGGCGCAGGGGCCGGGCGTGTCCTCGTGGATGGGACACAGGATCGGCGAGACGACCAGCAGCGGCGTGCCGGGATGGCCCTCCCGGAGGGTGTCGAGGAAGCCGTGCACGGCGGGGCCGAAGGCGCGCAGGCGCATCAGGTCGGCGTTGACCAGGTTGATGCCGATCTTGAGGCTGATCAGGTCGGCGGGGGTGTCGCGCATGGCGCGGGCGGTGAACGGGTCGAGCAGTGCGCTGCCGCCCAGACCGAGGTTGACCAGTTCCACACCGCCGAAGGAGGCGGCCAGCGCGGGCCAGACGGTGGTGGGGCTGGCGGCGTTGGAGCCGTGGCTGATGGAGCTGCCGTGGTGCAACCACACCCTGCGACCACGGTCGGGTGCGGGTTCGACGGCCGCGTCGGTGCGCAGGGCGACGAGTTCGGTGGTCTCGTTGTGCGGCAGCCAGATCTCGACGTCCTTGACACGGTCGGACAGGCCGGTGAAGCGCACGGTGGCCACCGGTCCGGGCCGGTGCTCGGCGGAACCGGTGGCCATGTCGATCGTCAGGGTGTTGCCGCCGGTCGCGCTGGCCTGGTCGACGAGCTGACCGTCCACGATCAGGTCGTACACGCCGTCCGGTCGGGGCGGAGCGCCCGTGTAGGCGCGTTTGGTGGGCAGCGTGTCGAGTTCGACGGCGCTGGCCCGGGTCCGGAAGGCCACTCGCACCCCGGAGGGTTGGGACTCGGCCATGAGCAACTGCGGGTCCTCGCACTGGGCGCGGGCCCGCTCGGGCAGCCGGTGCGGCAGCACGCCGTGCTCGGTGCGCTCCAGGTCCAGGGCGCCGCGCAGGAGGTCCGCGGTCAGGGGTGTGGTGGTCCAGTGGTGCTGGGTGTTCATGGTGTCAACCTGGTGGTCGGGGCCGTCGTGAGGTCTGGCGGGTCGGCGGGAGGGGCGGGCCGCGTTCAGGGTTCGGGCCAGTTGCGCAGTAGGGCGTCGAGGGCGTCCAGGGTCCGTGTCCAGGTCTCCTGGGTGTCGGGGGCGCTGTGGCTGAACCCTCCGCCCAGTTCCAGGGTCACGTAGCCGTGGAAGACGCTGCCCAGAAGGCGGACCGCGTGCGTCTGGTCCGGCTCGGACAGGTCGTAGCCGCGCAGGATCGCCCGCGTCATCTGCGCGTGCCGCACACCGGCGCTGGCGGCTGCCGTCTGCGGGTCGAGTCTGAGCTGGGCGGCGGCGTAGCGGCCCGGATGCTCGCGGGCGTAGTCGCGGTAGACGTTGGCCAGGGCGGTCAAGGCGTCCTTGCCCGCCCGTCCGGCCAGGGCGTCGGAGGCCCGGTCGGCGAGCTCCTCCAGGGCGAGCAGGGCGATCTGGGTTCTCAGGTCCTGGGAGTTGCGCAGGTGTGAGTACAGGCTGGCGACCTTGACGTCGAAGCGCCGGGCCAGTTCGGAGACGGTCACCCGCTCGAAGCCGACCTCGTCGGCGAGTTCGGCTCCCGCCTCCGTGAGGCGTTCGGTGGTCAGTCCCGCGCGTGCCATAACACCTCTCCTCTCTTCCATAAGCGACTGTACATCTTCCTAAAGGGCTTAGGCAAAATTTTTTGGGCATCAGGCACGAGACCGTGCGGCGAAGGGAGGGTGGGAGTGCCCGCGCACCGTGCCCGCCCGGGCCGGAGAGGAAACTCCTGGTGCCGTCGATCGCGTCGACGATCCTCCGGCGCGGTCAGCGCTCGGGGGCGCGGGCCTGACGGCCGCCGCCCGCGCAACGGCGGGCCAGCCGCGCGAAGGCGTCCTCCAGCTCTGGCGGTCCGACGACCTCGAAGTCGGCGTCGAAGCGGCCGACCGCCGAGGCCAGGCCGACCCACGACCAGGAGCCGAGCACCAGTCGGCAGCGTTCGGGGCCCACCTCCTCGACCAGCCCGTCGTGCGCGAAGGGGGCAGCGGCGGAGGCGGGCAGGTCGAGGATCACCTCACCGAGGCAGGGCCAGTCGACCGCACCGTCCGAACCCCGGAACCGGCCGATGAGGAAGGACGCCACATCGCCCCCGGGCACCTCCCGCGGGGTGAACCTGGGGCCGTTGGGACTGCGCACCCCGATGCGGTCCACCCGCAGGGTCCGCCAGTCCTCGCGCTCCACGTCCCAACCCAGCAGGTACCAGCGCCCCGCCCAGGTGACCAGGTGATGGGGCTGGACCCGGCGCGGGCCCACGGCGTCCGCCTCCTCCCGAAAGCAGGACCGGAAGGCGGTGGCGTAGTCCAGGCGCAGTTCCTCGCGGGCGTGCACGGCGGCGCTGATCTCCCTGAGCACCCCGCCGTCGGCCCGCGCCCGCGGGACGGCGGGCGGTGCGACCACGGCGACCCGGACCGCGTCGATCCGCTGGCGCAGGCGGGCGGGCATGACCTGGCGAACGGTGTTGAGGGCGCGCGCCGCGGCCTCCCCGGTCCCGGCGCCGCTGGCCGTGGCCGCCTGGAGCGCCACGGCCAGCGCGACGGCCTGGTCGTCGTCGAACAGCAGCGGGGGCATCCGCGATCCAGCGTCGAGCCGGTACCCGCCGTCGGGCCCCTTGAAGGTCGTGATCGGGTAGCCGAGTTCGCGCAGACGGTCCACGTCGCGGCGGACCGTGCGCGCGCTGACGTCCAGCCGGGCGGCCAGGTCCCGGCCCGACCAGTCCCGGCGGGTCTGGAGCACGGAGAGCAGCGCCAGCAGACGAGCGGAAGCCTTCATCACCATGGAACACATCCTGCTGGAAGTAGAGGACACATCCTGGCCCCTACCCCTGCCAATGTGAGACCGCAGACGCCGACAGGGGCCGACACGGGAACGGTCATCGCAGTCCACGACCTCGTGGGCGGCGTCCGCCCGTGACACGGACCCGCTCGGCGCCTGTTCACACCCGACACGACCAGGGAGCCGGCATGTCCGTCACGACCACGACCCACCTGAACCTGCGCGGCGACGCCCGCGCGGCGCTCGACTTCTACCACTCCGTGTTCGGCGGGGACGTCGTCGCCGTCACCTACAAGGACGCGGGCAACGTCACCGATCCGGACGAGGCGGACTGGGTGGTCTGGGGCCAGGTGGTCGCGGACAACGGGTTCCGCGTCATGGCCTACGACGTGCCCTCGGCGATGCCGTGGGAACAGGGCGAGAACGCAGTCTTCGTCTCCGTGCGCGGTGACAGCGCCGACGAGATCACCGCCTTCTGGGAGAAGCTGTCGGCCGACTCGACCATCGTGCAGCCGCTGGAGCCCTCCCCGTGGGCGCCGCTCTACGGAATGCTCAAGGACCGCTTCGGCGTCGTCTGGGTCCTTGACGTGGCGGCCCCGTACACCGGCTGACCTCCCGTGGAGGGGTGTGCGCCGGGCCGTGCGCCCGCCCGGCGCGCACCCCACGGCCCCGGGATCGCGCCGACAGCCGGCACCGCGGCCGGGAGGCCCTCAGAGCGCCGGTCCGGTGACTTCCTGGGTGCCGAGAACGGCGAGCAGGTCGAGGAGGTCGGCGCTGTCGGTGCCGACCGCGGGGGTGAACCAGAGCAGCCGCTGTCGGCCGTCCTCGCTGAACAGGTGGAGACAGTTGACCTCGATCAGGCCGAGCGCGGGGTGGTTGAGGCGTTTGCGGTCCTCGCGCCGGAACGCCACGTCGTGTTCGGCCCACAGGGCGGCGAATTCGGGGGAGGCTTGGGTCAGCGAGCTGATCATCGAGCGGGCTTCGGTGTCCTTGGCGTCTCGTCTGGCGGCGGCTACCCGCAGGTCGGCGACGAAGGCCCGGGACTGGCCCTCGTGGTCGGCTTCGGGATACATCTGCCGGGCGCCGGGCTCGGTGAACCACCGGTGGACGAAGCTGGCCCGAGCGCCGCGGAGTCCGGAGTGGTCCCCGAGCAGCGCTATCGCCAGCGGGTTCTGCACGAGGGTGACGTGCAGGTCGGTGATGACCTGTGCGGGTGTCGACGTCAGACGGATGAGCAGGTCGAGCATGCCGGGGTGGACGTGCGAGGCCGCTCCGCCGTGCGCGGGCACCGGGCGGTCGGCCAGGTGGTAGAGGTAGTCGCGCTCGTCAGCGGTCAGGCGCAGGGCTCTCGCCAGCGCGGCGACCATCTGCTCGGAGGGCTGGGATCCGGCGCCGCGTTCGAGTTCGTTGTAGTAGTCCACCGACGCGCCTGCGAGCTGGGCGACCTCCTCGCGGCGCAGCCCTGGCACCCGCCGCCGCAGCCCGTGGGGGAGCCCCACATCGGCCGGACGGATGCGTTCGCGCCGCGAGCGCAGGAAAGCTCCCAGCTCGGTGTACCTCACAGAACCCATGCCGTCCATTGTGCGTCCGGCCGGGCCGTCGGCACAGGGGATGAGATCCCCTGGTTCGGCCGGTCGGCGGCGTGCACCGTGGAGGACATGACTACGGACCACAACACAAGCACCCCTGCGCCGGACGCGCGTGTCGCCGTCGTCGCCGGCGGATCACGCGGCATCGGCCGAGCGGTCTCCCTCAGGCTCGCCCGGGACGGCCTCGCCGTCGTGGTGAACTACGCCCGCGACGCGGCTGCCGCCGAGGAGGTGGTGGGGGCGATCACCGCCGCCGGCGGGCGGGCGGTCTCGGTGCGCGCTGACGTGGCGGACGAGCACGCGGTCGCCGAGCTGTTCGACCGGGCTGAGCAGGTGTTCGGCGAAGTGGACGTCGTGGTGAACTGCGCCGGCCGACTCGCTCTGTCGCCCATCGCCGACCTCGACTTGGCGGTGCTCGACGCCGTGCACCGCACCAACATCCGCGGCGCCTTCGTCGTCGCCCAGCAGGCCGCCCGACGACTGCGCGCGGGCGGCTCGTTCGTGGGCTTTTCGACCTCCGTGGTCGGCACCAGCTTCCCTGCCTACGGTGCGTACGCGGCGAGCAAGGCGGCCGTCGAGTCGATCACGCTGATCCTCGCCCGCGAGCTGCGCGGGCAGGACATCACCGTGAACACCGTCGCCCCCGGCCCCACGGCCACGGACATGTTCCTCGAAGGCAAGACGTCCGAGCAGATCGAGCAGCTCGCCGAGGCCGCGCCCCTGGAGCGGCTGGGGACTCCGCAGGACATCGCCCAGGTGGTCGCCTTCCTCGCCAGCCCGGCAGGGCACTGGGTGAACGGCCAGGTCCTTCGGGCCAACGGGGGCATGGTGTGACGCCACGGTCGAACGCCCTGCTCCGACGCCCGGCCGGTCAGCACCGACCGCTTGTGCCCTGACCACGCAACCGCCGACGCACGCGTCGGCCCCGGCCGCGACGGCGGCGGGGCGGAGTCGCTCATGTGCGCCCCGGTCCGGGCGCGGTCCCGCCAGCGGTTCGGCGCCGACGAACCGCTGACCCCCGCGTCGGCGTCCGCCGACGCCTGCACCAACCGGGAACGGCCCCGTGGCCGCACGTTCTCGGACACCTGCTTGCGCGTCACGGAAGAACCCGTCCAAGGAGGACACCCATGCCTTTCGCCAACTTCAAGGTCCCCGCGGGCACCATCACCGCCGAGGACAAGAAGAAGCTCGTCGAGCGCACCACCGACCTGTACGCGGAGATCTACGGCGAGCGGGCACGGCCCACCACCGTCGTGCTGGTCGACGAGGTCGCCGACGGCGGCTGGGGCGTCGCCGGCGGCGTGCTGACCGCCGCCGTGCTCAACGGAGACGACTGACCTCCCTCCCGTGCGGGGCTCGGCACCGCGGTGCCGAGCCCCGCACGGGACAGGGCCGTTGGCCAGTTGCCAGGTCGTGGCCGACGGCCGCCGGGTGCTCCTGAGCGCAGAGCCTCGGCAGGTCTGCTCTCCGACAAGCTTAATAACGTTTCGTTTGTTACGTTATTTGTTAACGTAAATAGGATCCGCATACGCAACGGAGGCTCGAACACCCCCGCACTCTCACCTCCGATAAGTGAACCTTATAAGGTGTTACTACATGTGTTACTACAAAGAAGGCGGGGGAGCCCGGAGTTTCGTTGGCGCCGCCTCCCGGAGCCGCTGAGCAGGGATCGAAAACGCGACGGATACAGCGAGGGCTGTACTAACGTCGCGTGGCCCCCAGGGCCCTCCTGTCCCGGCGCACGCGACCTGCTCCACTCGCCTCTGGAGTGCTCCGGTCTGGTGAGATTCGCAGACGGTGTGCGCAGCCGGGCAGCTCCCTTCGCGATAGACGTGCTCCCCCCGTTCAGCTCTCTCGTCCGAAGTGCTCAGGTTCCCTGTTCCGCGAACCGGGCAGGGCCTTCGACGCCACCACCGACTCAGGCGGTGTGCCCGACGGCTACCGGGACATGGACGAGCGCAGATGCCCGCTCGCGCCTCCGCGCGGACCCGCACGTTTCCTTGGCAGGGCCCCGACCCGCGCTGTGGCAGGATCCCTCCCATGTCCGTACGCGAACTCGTGGTCCTGGGCACCTCCAGCGCGGTGCCCACCCGCCGCCGCAACCACAACGGCTACTTCCTGCGCTGGGACACCCACGGCGTCCTGTTCGACCCCGGTGAGGGAACCCAGCGCCAGATGCGCCTGGCGGGCCTGGCCGCCACCGACATCACCCGCATCTGCGTCACCCACTTCCACGGCGACCACTGCCTGGGCCTGCCCGGCACCATCCAGCGCATCGCCCGCGACCGGGTGCCCCACACCGTGCGCGTGGCCTACCCCGCCGACGGCCAGAGCTACTGGCGGCGGCTGCGCCACGCCACCGCCTTCCACGACACCGACGTCGTACTCCCCCAGCCGGTCGGCGGCACCGGTTCCTGCCCGCTGGGCGAGCCGGACCTGCGCGTCACCGCGCTGCCGCTGCGCCACTCGACCACCGCCTACGGTTACCGGCTGGCCGAACCGGACGGCTGGCGGATGCTGCCCGAGCGGCTGGCCGCCCACGGCGTGCGCGGCCCCATGGCCGGTGAACTCCAGCGGCGGGGGTCGGTCACCACCGCCCGGGGGCGCCGCGTGGAGCTGGCCGACTGCGCGCGGCCGCGCCGGGGCCAGGTCATGGCGTTCGTGATGGACACCGCCGAGTGCGAGGAGGCGGTCGAACTCGCGCGCGGAGCCGACATGCTGGTGATCGAGTCGACCTACCTGGACACCGAGGAGCACCTGGCCCGCGCCTACGGCCACCTGACCGCCCGCCAGGCCGGGCGCGTGGCCGCTCGCGCCGGGGCGCGCACCCTGGTGCTCACCCACATCTCCGAACGCTACGAGGACCGCGACGACGCCCGCTTCCTCGCCGAGGCGGCCGCCGAGTTCGACGGGCCCGTCACGCTGGCCCAGGACCTGCAACGCCTGCCGGTGCCGTCCCGCGACTCCTGAGCAGGGCGCGTTGGGGTAGAGTTCCGGGGCACCGCACCGTACAACCGAGGGGGTGAGGACGATCTCCGCTGTCGCAGGAGGGGCGTTCCCACCGCGAGGTCACACACCCGCGTCGTAGCCGGAGCGCCCGACAGTTCGTCGAAAGGCTCTCGTGGCATCCCCACCTTCCCCGGTCTCCTCTGCCCTCGTCGCCCGTCTGCGCGGGGCGGGCTGCGTCTTCGCCGAGCAGGAGGCGGACCTGATCGCCTCCGCCGCGCGCACCCCCTGCGAACGGGATCTGATGGTCCGGCGACGCTGCGCCGGTCTGCCCCTCGAACACGTCCTGGGCTGGGCCCTGTTCTGCGGGCTGCGCGTGCGCGTGGACGAGGGCGTGTTCGTGCCCCGTCCCCGCACCGAGTTCCTGGCCCGCCGGGCCTGCGCCCTGCTCACCCCCGGCGCCGTGGCCGTGGACCTGTGCTGCGGTTCGGGGGCCCTGGGCGCGGTCCTGGCGCACACCCGCGCCGACATCACCCTGCACGCCGCCGACATCGACGCCGCCAGTGTGGCCTGCGCCCGGCGCAACCTGCCCGGGCACCGGGTGCACCGGGGCGACCTGTACGACGCCCTGCCCCCGGACCTGCGCGGCCGCGTCCAGGTGCTGGTCGCCAACGTGCCCTACGTCCCCACCGACCGGATCGCGCTGCTGCCCGCGGAGGCGCGCGTGCACGAGGACCGGCGTGCCCTGGACGGGGGCCCGGACGGGCTGGACCTGCTGCGCCGTGTGGCCGCCGGGGCCGGCCGGTGGCTGGCGCCGGGCGGCCGGGTGCTGGTGGAGGTGGGCCGGGAGCAGGTTGTGGCGGCGCGGGAGGCCTTCGCCCGGGGTGGTCTGGCCTGTGAGGTGGTCTCCTGCCCGGAGTGGGAGGCCACCGTGGTCACGGGTGCCCGCTGACCGTCCGGACCCCCGTGTACGCCGTGCCCGGGTGAACCGTCGCCGCGCCCGGGCACGGCGGTCAGGTGTCCTGGTCGTCGGACCTCTCGGACATCCGGTCGCGTACCTGGGTCAGGGTCTCGATCAGCTTGTCCAGGTAGGGGCGGTCCCCGCTGTCGTCATGCAGGTGCAGGGTCACTCCGGGGGCTACGTCGACCAGGGCCAGGGCCAGGAGTTCGGGGTGGTCCCGGCGCCAGAACACCTTGACGTCCTCGGCGTTGGGCTGGCTTATGGAGAGCTTGACGGTGGTGGTGATCGAGGTGGTGCTCACGGGGTTCCTCCTGGAGGCGACGGGGTTGCTTCGTTCGGGTAGGGCGGTGCGCGGCCGCTCGTGAGGCTTCGTCGCGGGGCCGGGTCGGATGCGCCACTCCTGTGGGCCCGGTGTCCATGGCGTGACCTCTCCCCTTACCTACCCGCGGGCGGGCGCACCGCCCTTTTTCCGGCCTACCGGTTCGTGCGGACCGGCCGCGCGCCACGTTTCGGTCGCCACCGCACCGTGTACGGCGCATGCTGGGGGTATGCACGCTCCCGACGCCGCCCGCCTGGCCGCCCTGGCCTCCCTGCTGGCCGACCCCACCCGCGCCGGGGTGTGCCTGGCACTGCTGGACGGGCGGGCCTGGACCGCCGGGGAGCTGGCCCGCCACACCGGGGTGGGCGCCTCCACCGTCAGCGAACACCTGACCCGGCTGGTCGAGGGCGGTCTGCTCGCCCAGGAACGCCAGGGCCGCCACCGCTACGTGCGACTGGCCGACGAGGCGGTGGCGCACCTGGTGGAGGCACTGGCCGCGCACGCCGCCCCGGGCCCGGCCTACCAGCGCCCGCGCACCCTGCGCACCGTGCACGCCGACCGGGCCCTGGCGCGGGCGCGCACCTGCTACGACCACCTGGCCGGAGGGTTGGGCTGCGCCGTCACCCGGGCCATGACGCAGCGGGGCCTGCTGACCCAGGACACCGGGTTCGCGCTCACCGAGGCCGGGGTGGCCTGGTTCGCCGAGCAGCGGATACCGCTGGCGCGCGGCGGGAAGCGCCCGCTGGTGAGATCGTGCCTGGACTGGACCGAACGCCTGCCGCACCTGGCCGGAACGGCCGGGGCCGCGCTGTGCCGCCACGCGCTGGAGGCGGGCTGGTGCGCGCGCGTGGGTTCGGGGCGGGCGTTGCGGGTCACCGAACAGGGCGAGCGGGCCTGGCGTGAACTCTTGGGTGTGCGGACCGCGACGTCCCGATGAGCACCGCGACGTCGTGTCCTCCCAGGCCTGCGGCACGGGCCGCGGTGATCGACGGCGTTCGTCGACAGCGTTGACAGCGTTCCCGGCCCGCGCTGGCAGCCGCCGGTGGCCTCGCCCTGCGGTGGGTTCCGTCCTGCGCCTCACTCCGGAAGGGCGCCCACCACCCGCGCCTGGCCACCCGCCCCCTGGACCCGGCCCGCACCGCCCTGTACGACCTGGCCCTTCACCTGTCCCTGGTCGCCGGACCCCTGCGCCTGCTCGACGGCGGCCACCCCGACCGCGCCCTCATGCTCGGCATCGTCGAGCACAGCCTGCACATCGCGCTGGCGACCACCGCCTGACACACTCGCTGCCCATGGACGACACCATCACCGGCCTGTGGAGCACCGACACCGTCTGGCTCAACACCGCCCAGTACGGCATCCCGCCCCGGCCCGCCCACCAGGCCCTGAACGAAGCCGTGCGCTCCTGGCACACCGCCACCGGGGACCCCGGGGCCTGGGGGCGCGAGCTCGAACAGGCCCGCGTCAACCTGGCCGCCCTGGTGGGCGCGCCCGCCGACGACCTCACCCTGGGCGCCAGCACCGCCCAGATCGCCGGAACCATCGCCGCCAGCCTGCCCGACGGCGCCCGCGTCCTGGTCCCCGAGGGGGACTTCGCCTCGATCGTCTTCCCCTGGCGGGCCCAATCCGACCGCGGCGTCACCGTGGAGGCCGTCCCCCTCGACCGCCTGGCCCAGGCCGTGGACGCGCGCACGCACCTGGTCGCCTTCAGCACGGTGCACTCGGCGAACGGACGCCTGGCCCCCACCGGCGACATCGTCGCGGCCGCCCGCGCCCACGGCGCCCTGGTCGTGGCCGACGCCACCCAGGCCGCCGGGTGGACGCCCCTGGACGCCACCGTCTTCGACGCCCTGATCGCCTCGGCCTACAAGTGGCTCATGGCGCCGCGCGGCCTGGCCCTGGCCTACCTGTCCCCCGACCTGCGCGCGCGGCTGCGCCCCAACAACGCCGGTCCGGCCGCCGCCCGCGACACCGCCTCGGCCATGTACGCCGCCCGGATGGACCCGGCGCCGACCGCGCGCGCCTTCGACACCTCGCCCAACTGGTTCGCGGCCGTGGCGGCCGCCGCCTCCAGCCGGGTCCTGCTGGAGGCGGGCCTGGAGAGGGTGCGCGCCCACAACACCGCCCTGACCGACCACTTCCGCGCGGCGCTGGGGCAGGAGCCCGCGCACTCGGCCATCACCAGCGTCGACCTGCCCGGCGCCGCCGAGCGCCTGGCCCGGGCCGGGGTGGTGACCACCGAGCGCGGGGGCCGCACCCGCCTGTCCTTCCACCTGTACAACACCCTCGACGACGCCGAGCGCGCCGCCAAGGCCCTGCTCCAGCCCTAGGCGTATCGACCTGAGAGGTTGGTGACGCGGGCGACGCCCCACCGGCGCGCCGCTTCCCGTAGGGACCCCCAAGCCCCACCGGCGCGATCCGCCGCTTTCCCCGTCGAGAAAGGGCGGATCGCACACGCGGACGGGTGCGCTCGCGCCCCGGCTTCGGGGGGAGCGCGTCCCGCGCCGTTCGGGGCGGATGAAAACCCTGTGGTCGCCCCCCAGCACCGCTGCCACACTGACGCGATGACCCACAACCCGTACGACTCCCCCGATGTGGCCGCCCTCTACGACGTCCTCAGCCCGTGGGGGCCCGGCGACGACTTCTACCTGGGCTTGGTCATGGCCGCGCCGCGCGTGCTGGACGCGGGGTGCGGCACCGGCCGTCTGCTCCACCGCGCCCGCACCCGCGGCCACACCGGACACCTGGTGGGCCTGGACCCGGCTCGGGCCATGCTGGAGGTGGCCCGCGGGCGCACCGAGGCCGTCTCCTGGGTGCGCGGTGACCTGTCGGACCACACCTGGCAGCAGGAGTTCGACCTGGTCACCATGGCCGGGCACGCCTTCCAGGAACTGCGCGCCGACGAGGAGATCAGCACCGCGTTGGAGGCGATGCGCCGCGCTCTGGCCCCGGGCGGCCTGGTGGCGTTCGAGACCCGCAACCCGGCCGCCCGCGCCTGGCAGAGGTGGACCCCAGCCCATCCGCACCAGGCCACCACCGCCGACGGTGTGCGCGTGAGCGACGTCCACGAGGCCGCCGCGCCCACGCCCGAGGGGCTGGTGACCTTCACCAGCACGACCACCCGCTCCGACTCGGCCCTCCCCTTGCGCACCGTGAGCACCCTGCGCTTCGTGGGGGCAGACCACCTGGACCTGCTGCTGGAGCGGGCCGGGCTGCGGGCCGCCGAGCGGTTCGGGGACTGGGACCGCTCGCCCCTGACCGCGTCCAGCCCCGAGATCATCACTCTGGCCCGAACCCGCTGACCACGCGTTCCACGCCCCGGACCCCGACGCGCACGGGGCCTGGGGCGTCGTCGTGTGGGGTGGCTCACACCGCCTTGACGCGCCCGAAGTCGTCAATAAACTTGAGTCCATCAGCATCAAGCCGAGGTTTTTCGGGGGTTCTTCCATGCTTCTCACCCGCACCATCCCCTTCGACGTCACCGCCTCCACCGCTCCCGCCGCGCGCAACGCCGCCATGGACGCGGTGCGCACCCAGGACGCCCTCGTGGTCCGGATCGACCTGCCCGGCGTGCCCGCCGACGACATCGACCTGGAGGTGGAGGGCTCGGTGCTCACCGTCCGCGCCCAGCGCCCCGAGCGGGCCGCGGAGGGCCGCGTCCTGGTCGGCGAGCGGCCCGTCGGCGCCGTCACCCGCCGCCTGCGACTGGGGCAGGACCTGGACACCGAGCACATCGAGGCCGACCACACCGACGGCGTCCTGACCCTGCGCGTCCCGGTCGCCACCAAGGCCCAGCCGCGCAAGATCCTCCTGGGCCAGGGCGGCGCCACCGCCTGACCCGGCAGAACAGGAAGGGGGTGTGAGGACCGCGGGGGACTTCACACCCCCTTCTTCGCGTGCCCGCCCGCCCCGCGCCTTGCCGCGGGGCGGGCACTGTGCCATCCTCGAATTGGGCGAGCGACCAATACGTTCGCCCAAGGCAATCGACCAAGAAGCAGGACGCACATGGCACCACGCGGCGAAGACGTCAAAGGCCGCCTGATCCGAGCAGCGGCCGAACTCATCAGCGAACGCGGCTGGTCAGCGGTCAGCACCCGCACACTCGCCGAACGCGCGGGCGTGGGCCCCGGCCTGGTCCACTACCACTTCCCCTCCCTCCAAACCCTGCTCACACAGGCCGCCACCCAGACCATCACCGCCATCGTCGAGGAGGCCGCCCACCTGCTGGGCCCCACCACCACACCCGAACAGGGACTCACCCTGATCCTGCGTGACCTGGACCGCTACCCCGGCGACGACCCCGCCTCCCGCCTGGTCACCGAGACCTACCTGGCCGCCACCCGCGACCCCCGCCTGCGCGAGGCCGTCACCGGCGTCCTGGACCTGATGCGCAGCCACCTCACCGACTGGCTCACCCACGCCGGCGTCCCCCGTCCCCGCCAGACCGCCACCGTCCTGGCCGCGACACTGGACGGCGTCCTGCTCCACCGCGCCCTCACCCCGGACCTGACCTCCACCGAGATCGAACCCGTCCTGCGCCGCCTGCTCACCCACCACACCCCAGGAGCACACCCATGAGAGCGCTCGTCTGCGGAGCCGGAATCGCCGGACTGACCGCGGCCCACCGCCTGCACACCCACGGCTGGCAGGTCACCGTCCTCGAACAGGCCCCCCACCCCCGCACCCAGGGCTACATGATCGACTTCTTCGGCCCCGGCTACCAGGCCGCCGAACTCATGGGACTACTGCCCCGTCTGCGCGAACTCGGCTACCACATCGACCACGCCACCTTCGTCGACCGCCACGGCACCCCCCGCGCCACACTGGGCATCCAACAGTTCTCCCACCTGGGCGTGGTCTCCCTCATGCGCCCCGACCTCGAACGCGCCCTGCGCCAGACCCTGCCCCCCGACGTGCGGGTCAACTACGACGCGGCCCTGCACCGCGTCCACGACCACGGCGACACCGTCGAGGTCACCCTCGCAGACGGCCGCACCCTGACCGGCGACCTGCTCGTGGGCGCCGACGGCATCCACTCCACCGTGCGCGCCCAGACCTTCGGCTCCGAAACCGACCACCTGCGCTACCTGGGCTTCCACACCGCCGCCTTCGTCTTCACCGACCCCGACATCCACGCCCGCGTCGACGGCGGCTTCCACCTCACCGACACCATCGGCGCCCAGATGGGCCTGTACGGGCTGCGCGACGGCCGCGTGGCCGCCTTCACCGTCCACCGCAGCCCCACCCCCGACCGGCCCGCCGACCCGCGCGCCCAACTGCGCCGCACCCACGCCGACCTGGGCTGGCTGGTGCCCCGCGCCCTCCAGCACTGCCCCGACCCCGAACACGTCTACTACGACCAGGTCTCCCAGAGCGTGGTTCCCCACTGGAGCCGGGGACGCACCGTCCTGCTCGGCGACGCCTGCGGCGCGGTCTCCCTGCTCGCGGGCCAGGGCGCCTCCCTGGCGGTGGGCGGCGCCTTCGTCCTGGCCGAACACCTGGCCTCGGCCCCCACCGTCGAGGAGGGGCTGGGCCGCTACGAACACCAGTGGCGCCCCGAGGTCGAACAGCGCCAGCGCGCCGCCCGACGCACCGCCCGCTGGTTCCTGCCCCCCACCCGCGCCCAACTGCTCCTGCGCCGCACGGCCCTGCGCCTGACCGGCCTGCCCGGAGCGAGCCGCCTGCTGGCCGGGGCGCTCACCGGCAAACCCACCCCCGCCGTACGCGAACACACCCCCTTGACCGCCCACGGCTGAAACACCCCGCCGGGCACGCGTTCGCCCCTGCCCGGCAGGACCGGGAGAAACCACCGCGCCGACGACGAGCTCCCCGCCCACACCAGCGGCCGCAGGCCGCCCCGGAACTGCCACCGTCCGAGAGGAACGTGAAGCCGTAGCGCACGACCGCACCGGTCGGCCCGCCTCCGCCACCGGGCCGAGGAGCCGACGGGGCGGCCGCGCGGCACGGGCCGAGCCTCGACGGAAGGGACCACGACCGTGAAACCGAACGACCCCCGCTGTTCCCTGTGCGGACGCCAGTACGACGCCGAGTTCATGACGGGGCTGCCCTGCCGCGTGTTCAGCCGTGAGGACGTCGTGACTCCGGGGTGCCCGGCCCAACAGCACATGATCGCCGACTTGGAGGCCACCGCGCCCCGGGGCACCACCCCCGCGGCCGGAGGGTGCCTCATGCTCGTCCTGGCACTGCCGACCCTGCTGATCCTCCTGCCGGTGTGAACCGCGCCGTCCCCGCCCCCGGCGGCCCGCACCCGCTCACCCGGCCTCGACCACCCCTCACGGGCGTACCAGCACGCCCGCGACCGAGCCCCCCACCACCCGGTCCGCCACACCGACCCGCGCGCGGCGAA
>NZ_LEKI01000131.1:0-16610 GCF_001029525.1 Nocardiopsis sp. RV163
GAGACGGTCCGACCACCCCGGACGGCCGTCCGTCGGCGGACGTGCCGCGACGGCCCGGCCACCGGGATCAGGCTCCCGGTCGGGCGACCAGAACCGCTGCCTGGTCGCCGATCGCGTGGGGCCGGAGCGCGAAGTGGCGGATCAGGGCGGACTCCAGCGCGCTCCTGATCTCCTCGGCCCTGGGGTGCAGCTCGTACCAGAACCCGGTCAGGACGGCCGCCGCGGTCGCGGCCCGCTCGTCCGGTTCCTCCCCGTCGAACCGGATCGAGGACTCGGCGCGGTGCAGGGAGAAGTCGCCGAAGCCCCGGGAGGCGAGCGCACGGGCGGCCTGCGACAACAGGTAGCCGTGGTGGTCGTAGGGCTCCTCGGCGATCGGCACGCAGACCTCGTTGACCAGCCTCATGAGCTCGTTGCCCGACCCCGCGGCGAACAGCACGATCTTGGACTCCGGGTCGCCCGGGTCGCAGACCCGGACCATCTCCGCGACGGCCCGCTCGATGTCCTCGACGTACTGGAGGACCCAGGCGCTGTAGACGGCGTCGAACGAGTCGTCGGGGAAGGGGATGTCCTCGGCGGTTCCGGCGCGGACCTCCACCACACCGCGGGCGGCCTCGTCGCGGATCGCCTCCACCAACTGGGGGTGGGGCTCGATGGCCGTGCAGGAGCCCGTCCTCGCCGCGACGGTGCGCGCCATCTCCCCGATCCCGCCGCCGACGTCGAGCACGCGGCGGTTGGCCGCCGTGAGGCTCCGGATGAGGGCGAGCTCCTCACCGCGCTCCAGCCGGGTGGCGAACTCCACCCACCCGTCGCCGGTCACGCTCCGCGGCCCCCGGTACCGCGTGGGCATGAGGTCCGCGGGCCCCAGGGCGTCGTGCTCCAGTAGTTGGTCCAGGGACGACCGTGAAGGGTCTCCGGCCCCCTCGGGCGCGTTGCCGGGTGCCGGTGCTCGGGTTCGTGCTTCTGCCATGTCTGACTCACCTCTCGTGGTCGTGGGGAGGGGCGTGAGGGGTCCGCCGACGCCGGGGGTCCCGGCGCGCGCCCTCCGGGTCCGGCGTCCGGGGCGGGCTCCCGACCGACGGCGGCCGGGGCGGCGGCCGCCGTCGATCGGTGTGCGGGCCGCGCCTCGCCGTCCCGGTGCAGGGGAGAAGGCGCGGGGAGCGGTGGGCGAGGGCTTTCGCCTCCGCCGGGGCCCGTGTCCGCCGCGCGCCCATCCGGGTCGTGTCGGCTCTCGCGGGGTGGACGAAGTCGCTCTCATGGACAACGGGACCTGCAGCCTCCCGGAATTGATCCTCGAAAAGACCAGCCCAGGAGCATTGCAGCGAAATCGTGAAGACGCCTCCAGAATACATTCCCGCGGAAACAATCTCCACCCCCGGAAGAAACGAAAGGCACCCGGGGCCGGTCCGGCACGAAATCCTCTGCTCATCATGCGAACAGGGCATAAATTGGTATTTCGCATGTCATTCAACGTCATCCGACACGGCCTGGCGACACACGCACCGACACGACCGGCCCCCCGCAGACGCGCAGGGCCGCTCCAACGAGGGCGGCCGATCGCCGCGACACGGCCCCGGCCCAGGCCGGTCCGGCGTTTCCGCGGGACCGGAAAAGGGGGTTCCACCCCTTGTGGAAATCCGGCAACCAGCGGCCCCGCACCCTTCTCCACGAAGGACGTGCGCCCTGCGGCGCCGTGGGGCCGCACCCCGGGGGCCTTGCGGGGGCCGGGGCCGAAGCACGGCAGGAGGCGTTCCCGACCTGGCGCTACACTCCCGCGGCGGCGCGGCGGGGGCCGCGCTCCCCCCGCCACGCAAACTCGGACCTTTCATCCCGAATTTCCGTTCGCATACTTTTTCCTGAAATCTTGATATTCGGAGAGATCGGGGCCTGACCCGATCCGAAAAACCACCCCTCACACCCCTGCTGCTGCGCCGAATAATCAACTATGGTTTTCCCGGGAGCAGCGGGGAGATGCCATCGTGTCAGTCGTCGGCGCGAAGGACGAAAGCGGGGCGGCATGTGTGCCCGTGTCATGGAAACGGCCGACCCGCCGACTTTCGGACCACCGTCGATGCCGACCCAGCTCCGCCGTATCCGAGCCGCCCACCGCGCCGTCCGCCCCACCCGGCCGGAGCCGGAACCGCCACACGGACGGCCGCGCGCGGTGCGGTCGGCGCCCCGCCCGCCCGACCCGGCGCCACGCCCCCATCGGACGCCGGGGCGCCCGGCCCGACCGCGTACGCGAAGGAGAGTCCCGATGACGCACCGCATCCGAGTCCGGCACAACTTCGAGACGGCCCACAGGCTCCCCCACCTGAGCGGGAAGTGCATGAACCTGCACGGCCACTCCTGGTGGGCCGAGGTCAGCGTGAGCGCCCCCGCTCTGGGCGGGGACGGCACCGTCGTGGAGTTCGGCGCCTTCAAGAAGGCGCTGCGCGCCTTCGTCGACACCCACCTAGACCACGGGGCCATGCTCGGCGCGGGGGACCCGCTGGCCGCGGTCCTGGCGGAGCACGGCAGCAAGGTCTACCGGTTCGGGGCGGCCTCGCCCGGCGACACCGAGCGCTACGCCCGCGACCTTCCCTACCCGACGGTCGAGGCCGTCGCCGTGATGCTGGGCAGGGTCGCCCAGGACCTGCTCGACGGCGGGGACCGGGCGGCGGGCGCGCGGGTGACCGGTGTGGAGGTCACCGAGACCCACGTCAACACGGCGGCGTACCACCCCGTGGCCTCCTCCCAGGCCGGTGAGCGCTCCTTCGAGCGCGTCCTGGCCGCCGACTGACCCGCGGCGCGGCCCCGGACACCGCGGCCGGGAGGGGGCGGCCGTCCGCTCGCGGGGCGTGGAACCGACGGGGGCGCCGGGGGACCAGACCTAGCGGACTGGTCCCCCGGCGCCCCTTCTACCTGTGCCCACGGCCCTCACGGGCCCCGCGGCCCCTAGTGGGCCGGGGTGGGAGCGCCACCCTCCGGGGCGGCGGCCTGCGAGCGCCGCACGAGGAAGGTCAGTGCGAAGGCCACGACGGAGACCACCGCGCCGACCAGGAAGGCCGCGTGGACGCCGCCCGCCTGGGCGTTGACCTCGGTGAGCCCGTCGGTGAGCAGGCCCGCCGACGTGCCGGACATGATCGCGACGAAGATCGCCGTGCCTGCCGCGCCCGCGACCTGCTGCACGGTGCCGACCACGGCGCTGCCGTGCGAGTACAGCTCGGGCCGCAGCGAACCCAGTGCGCCGGTGAGCAGCGGGGTGAACATGAAGCCGAGGCCGACGCTGAGCGCCATGTGGGCGGCGATCACGAAGCCGACCGGCGTCTGGGCGTCGAGCAGGGTCATGCCCCACAGCACCAGGGACACCAGCGCCGAACCCGGGATGACCAGGGGGCGCGGGCCGACGCGGTCGTAGAGGCGGCCGACCACAGGGGCGAGCAGGCCCATGACCAGACCGCCGGGCAGCAGGGCCAGGCCGGTGACGAGCGTGTCGTGGCCCAGGACGTTCTGCATGTAGACCGGCAGCAGGATGAGGGTGCCGAACAGGGCCATGAAGCTGATCACGACCAGGCCGATCGAGACGCGGAACTGCGTGGAGCCGAACACCCGCAGGTCCAGCAGGGCGCGGTCGCGGCGCTGGAGGCGCAGTTGGCGCCACACGAACAGCACCAGTGCGACGGCGCCGACACCGATCGAGGCGAAGGGCGGGACCACGGCCGTGGCCTCGCCCCCGCCCAAGCCGGAGAAGCCGTAGACGAGCCCGCCGAAGGCCACCGCCGACACCAGGAGCGAGAGGACGTCGATGCTGGCGGTGCGCGGCTCGGTGACGTTGCGGATGAAGAGGACGCCCAGGACCAGGCCCAGGACCGCGATGGGCAGGACGAGGCCGAACATCCACCGCCAGTCGAGCACGCTGAGGATGAGGCCCGCCAGGGTCGGGCCGACGGCGGGCGCGACCGACATGACGATGGAGATGTTGCCCATGGTGCGGCCGCGTCGGTCCGAGGGGACCACGTTCAGCACGGTGGTCATGAGCAGCGGCATCATGATCGCGGTTCCCGCCGCCTGGACCACGCGGCCCACGAGCAGGAAGCCGAAACCGGGGGCGAGGAAGCACAGCAGCGTGCCGATGCTGAACAGGGTCATCGCGGTGATGAACACCTGGCGTACGTGGAAGCGCTGGAGCAGGAAGCCGGTAGCGGGGATCACCACGGCCATCACGAGCATGAAGGCGGAGGTCAGCCACTGTCCGGTGGAGACGGAGATGCCGAGGTCCCTGTTGAGCGCGGGCAGCGCCACGCCCATGATCGTCTCGTTCAGGATCACCACGAACGCCGAGACCAGGAGCAGGGGGATGATGAAGCGCCCCGCCCGCGCGCTCTTGTCGTCCTGCGTTGAGGCCGAAGCGGTCTCGGCCGTGGGTGGAGTGGGCTGCCCGGTCACAGATGTCCTCAGATCGTGGTGTTCGAAAGGGTTCGTCCGGAGGGTTCGCGGAACCTCCCCAGAGGTACCCCAACGCTCCAGACCATCCGCCCGTTCCCGGAACAGCGGTGTGTTCTGGACCATAACCGCACCGTCGGCGCAACAAACCCGCCACGGCGGTCCGGTACCGGTTCCGGGTTCATGGCGTGTGGGGTGTGACCGGTGTTGACGTCGGATTCGACCCGACCGCAAACGGGGTGTGACCGAAAGTGGAGTCGGGTCCGGTCCGACGCCGGGAGGACGGAGAGCGGAGCGCGCGCCGGGACCGGCCGGGCGTGACGCGGGCCGCGGGTTCTCAGTCGCGGGTCCCGGACGCGGGCCCTCAGCAGCGGGCGGAGCCGTCCGCGGGCAGCCCCCGGCAGGCGGTGCGCGCCAGCGCGAGCGCGCAGGCGTCCTCCACGAGGCCGCCGATCCAGGCCGGGCGGCCCGTACCGCTCCAGTACCGCCGCCACTCCACCCCCGCCAGGGCGCCGACCGGCGCGGCCGCGGCGGCGAGGACGGTAGCCAAGACGGTCGACGTGCCCGTTCCCCGTGCCAGCAGGGCGCCGCCGGTGCCCGCGCTCACCACCCTGGCCGTCAGGCTCGGCGCGGCTGTGCGGCTGGGGATGCCGGGGAGCTTGTCCCCGGAGAACTCCCCGAGCGCGGCCAGCACCATGAGCGCGCGCTTGCCCCTCCCCGCCGAGTGCCACAGCGGCGCGCCCCCGAGCGTGCTGCGCGACCCCGCGGCCAGCCCCAGCAGCAGTGCGCGGCCCGCGCCCGATGATGCGCCCATGGTCGGTGCCCCCTCGTTCTTCGGCCGCCGCACGCGGCCGGGTGCTATCCCGGCTATCCCGTTCGGCCCCGGCGAAACCTCGGGGGTCGGGGGCCTCGGCCGCTCGTGGCCTCCGGAACCGCCCGACCGTCCGGACCCGCGGGGATGACCTCGCACGACGTCCGTGCGGAGGTGCACGCCTCCTCCGAAGAGACGTTAGAGAGCGCCGACCAGAAATGTTGACGATGTGACGCTAGGGCTTTCGCTCCAGCGGCCTTCCGGTCCCCAGCGGTGGTTTCGGCGCGGAGTCGGCCGCGGGCCAACTGGACCGACCCGCGGAGTCGGGCCCGGCCGGACCAGGGTGCGGGCATGCCCCTCCCCCACCCCGCCATGGACCCCGATCCCGACGACACCCTCCTGGACGCGCTCGTGCGCGAGGCCTTCGGCGGCGGCGCCCGCGTGCGCGAACGCGCCGTGCTCACCGGCGGCACCTACAACTCCGTGCACCGCGTGGTCCTGGCCGACGGCCGCCGGTCGGTGCTCGAGCCCGCTCCTCCTCCCGACCGGCCCCGGCTCACCTACGAGCACGGCGTCACGGCCACCGGGGCCCTGGTCCACGAGCGGGCACGCGCCGGACGGGGCGGCCCGGACCAGGGCCTTCCTTGCCGGGCACCCGGAAACCGACCTGGCCCGGCTGGCCGAGCCGCTGGACTGAGCCCGGCGGACCGACCGGCCCCGGCGGGGAGAGCGGCGCCCGGATGCGGTCAGTGGGCCCCGGGCGCCTGCGGCTCCCCGAGCCCGGCCTCCCGGCGGGCGCGGCGGCCGACCCCCTCCACCGCGCGCAGGGCGTCGCGCACGTCCCGGGCCGAGGGCGTGAACGCGAGGTTGTGGATGGTCTCCTCCGGCGCGGTCGCCGCGGCCACGACCCGGTCGAGCACCTCGTCGTCCGCGTCGCCCAGCCCCGCCTCGGTCAGTGTGGCCGGCAGGCCCACGCGGGCCGTGAACCGCGCGAACTCGTCCACTTCCGAGGCCGGGGCGCCCTCCAGCAGGAGCTGGGTGAGCGAGCCGATGTTGACCTTCTGCCCGTGGGCGAGGTGGTGCGTCTCGTCCACCGCCGTCAGCCCGTCGTGCACCGCGTGCGCGGCGGCCAGACCGCCGGACTCGAAGCCCAGGCCGGACAGCAGCGTGGTGGCCTCCACCACGGCCTCCACGTCCGGGGTCACCAGGCCGCGGTCCACCGCCTCAAGCGCGGGCAGGGAGGACTCCCACAGGATGTCCCAGGACAGGCGGGCCAGGGTCGTGCCCGCACGGGTCGGCAGGCCCTCCACCATGTTCGTGCTGTGCGCCCTGCGCACCGCGCGCGCCTCGATCCAGGTGGCGAGGGCGTCGCCGACCCCGGCGGCCAGGAACCGGGTGGGCGCCTCTGCCACGAACTGCGTGTCGACCACCACCAGCGCCGGATTGCGGTCGTAGAAGCGGTAGGACTCGAACGCCCCCGACTCGGTGTAGACCACCGACAGCGCCGACGTGGGCGCGTCGGTCGAGGCCACCGTGGCCGCACTGACCCAGGGGACCCCCGTGTCGTCCCCCGCGGCCTTGGCTGTGTCGATCGCGGCCCCGCCGCCCAGGCCGATGACCACGTCGTGGCCGCCGTCGCGGATCGTCCCGGAGACGCGTTCGGCCTCGGCCCCGGTCGGAACGCCGCCGAAGCGCTCGAAGGCCAGGGGCAGGTCCGCCTCGCGGAAGGAGGCGGTGAGGACGTCCTCGGTCAGCCCGCGGACGACGTCGTCGACCAGGACGAGCGGGCGGGAGCCGTGGTCGGAGACGAGCGGGCCCAGCCGGGCCAGGGCGCCCCGTCCCTGGACGTAGCGTCCCGGCGAGGCGAAGACGCGCGGCCGGGTTCCGTGGGTGTGCTCTGCCATGGGATGGAACCTCCTCCTCGGTGGATTCCCCTCCCCTCCCGCTGGCCGCGCAGCCTCCTGCCCAAACGTGCTGTGGCGAGGCATGGGCCACTCTTGGGCGCGGGAAGGGGCGCGTACGCGTTCCTCGCACCCGCCGCGCACGACGGCGGGACCGCCCGCTAGGAGGCGGTCCCGCCGTGTGTCCGGAGGGGGTCAGCGCGGCATGCGCTCGGCCAGCCAGGCCTCCACCTCGGCGGAGGAGCGCGGCAGACCGGCCGACATGACCGTGCGGCCCTCCTCGGTGACCAGCACGTCGTCCTCGATGCGCACGCCGATGCCGCGCAGCTCCTCGGGGACGGTCAGGTCGTCGGGCTGGAAGTACAGGCCCGGCTCGACGGTGAGCACCATGCCCGGCTCCAGATCGCCGTACAGGTGGACCTCCTGGCGCGAGACCGCGCAGTCGTGCACGTCCATGCCCAGCATGTGGCCGGTGCCGTGCAGGGTGTACCTGCGCTGCAGGCCCAGCTCCAGGACGCGCTCGACCGGCCCCTCCAGCAGGCCCCACTCGACGAGGCCCTCGGCCAGCACCCGCTGGGACGCCTCGTGGAAGGCCGTGAACGGCCTGCCCGGGGCGACGGCGGCGATACCGGCCTCCTGGGCGGCGTACACCAGGTCGTAGACCCGGCGCTGCACGTCGGTGAAGGTGCCCGACACCGGCATGGTGCGGGTGACGTCGGCGGTGTACAGCGTGGTGGTCTCCACGCCCGCGTCCAGCAGCAGCAGGTCGCCCTCGCGCACCGGGCCGTCGTTGCGGGTCCAGTGCAGGGTGGTGGCGTTGGCGCCGGAGGCGGCGATGGTGCCGTAGCCGACGTCGTTGCCCTCCACCCGGGCGCGGAGGAAGAACGTGCCCTCGATGAAGCGCTCGGAGGTGTCCTTGGCCTGCGGCAGCGCCTTGACGACGTCGCCGAAGCCGCGCACGGTGGCGTCCACGGCCGACTGGAGCTGGGCGATCTCCCACTCGTCCTTGACCAGGCGGTGGTCGGCCAGCGTGACGGAGAGGTCCTCGTCGAGCTGGGCGTACTTGGCCCGGGCCTCCTCGTCGGCGTCGGCGCGCAGCCCGTCGACGACCGCGTCGAGCTCGGCGTCGTGGCCGCGCGCGATGCGGGTGGTCGCGCCGCCCGCGCGCAGCACGCCGGGCAGCGTGGTCACGTCGGCGGTGGCCACGCCCAACAGGTCGGCTGCCTCGGAGAGGCTGTTGCGGCGGCCGGTCCACAGCTCGCCGTAGCCGCCCAGCCAGAACTCGCCGTTGTCGCGGTTGGAGCGGGGCTTGAGGTAGAGGACCGCGTCGTGCCCGCCCCCGGCGCGAGGCGTGAATACCAGGCAGCCGCCGTCGGAGGTGTCACCGGTGAGGTAGGCGTAGTCGGTGGCCGCCCGGAACGGGTACTCGGTGTCGTTGGAGCGGGTGAGCAGCTGCCCGGCCGGGACGACCAGGCGGTCGCCGGGGAAGGCCGCGCTGAGCGCGGCGCGGCGGCGGGCTGTGTGCCCGGCCTGCTCGACGGGCTCCAGGTCGCGCCGCTCGGTGTCGGCCCACCCGGTGGTCATCCACGCGGCGAGCTCGTCGGAGACCGACTGCGCCTGCCCGTTCTTGCGGGGAGTGAACACGGGGGCGTTCGTCTCGTCCTGGGGGCGCTGCTGCTCGCTCACGTCGTGCGTCTCCTCGCGGGTCCGGCGTCGTGGCCGCTTGTGGCGGCCCTGGCCACCCATCGTACGGGGAGGCCCCGGGGTGCGGCCGTCGCGCGGACATACCGGAAGCCATAACGCGACCGGGCCCGCCGGAGGCCGTGGACGCCCCCGGCGCGAACCCCTGCGGCGGCCTCCCCCGAGGCCGCGGGCGCCGGCCTCGGGAGAGGCCCTCCGGTGGCCGGTCGCCAGCCTCCTCACACCAGGTCGTGGGCGAAGGGGATGGCCGTGCGGTGGGGCAGCTCGTCGATGTCGGCGGGGTCGACCTCCCGGTAGCCGATCCGCGTGTAGAAGGCGACCGCCTCGGGCTGGGCGGGACCGGTGAACAGCAGGACCCGGGTGTAGCCCAGATCGCGGGCGGCCTCCTCCAACGCGGTCATCACCCGGCTGGCCAGTCCGAGGCGGCGGTGGCGTCCCGAGGTCCAGACGCGCTTGAACTCGGCGGTGTCGGCCATTGCCGCCCGGTCCTTCTTGTAGGGGCGCACGGCGCCTCCGGCGACGATCTCCCCGTCCAGTTCGGCCAGCACGAGACGGCCGTGGGGGGCGGCGAACTCGGTCACCGGGTAGCGCGCGAGCTCGTCGGCCGCGCCCTCGGCGCCGTAGCGCTCGGTGTACTCCTCCAGCAGCCCGTCGAGCAGCCCCCGCACGCGCGGGTCGTCGTGGCGCACGCGCAGCACGCGGACCGCGCCGGTCAGCGGTTCCGCCGAGAGGTCCTCGGCACCGGTGTGGGTCACGCGTTCCTCCCCCTGGACGGCGGGGCGCCCCGCAGCGTTGGCGGCGTGCGGTGCCCGGTTCCGCCGGAATACTACGCGTCGGATCGTCGGACCCGTGACGGGGGTCGCGCGCCCCCGCCGGACCGGGGGCGGTCAGTCCGCGTTGGGCCCGTACCTGTTGTCGCGGTCCTCCGGGTCGTCTGGGTCGGCGATGCTGCCCAGGGCGGCGGCCACCGGCGGCAGGACGGCCGCCACCGCGGACATGGCCACCGCCCATCCCGCGCCGAAGAGGTAGTAGACGGGCAGCGCACCGGCGAACAGGAGCAGACACGCTCCCATGACGAGGCTGTACTGGCGTACGCGGCGCTTCATCACGGCCCCCTCGGTCCACGGGACACCCTCCACGCTACCCGGGGCGATCCCCCGGCCCGGCCAACCGTTGCGCGAAGGCGCGACCGCCCGCGACGGGGCCGGGCACGGGCGCCTCCGCGCCCGGGCGGCGAACCCGTCTCAGGCCTCCGCGGCGGCCCCGGCGTCCGCGGACGGCGGGGAGGACACCGCGGCGGAGGCCGACGGCGCCCGGAAGAGGGTGCGGGCGCGCAGCGCCCGGAACCCGTTCTCGGCCTCGTACCCGGCCTCCAGCAGCCGCTGTCTGGCCTCCTCTGCGCTGCGCACGGTGGCCTCGTCGAAGAGGAGGTTGTAGTAGCGCTCGGGCACCCGGTTGAGGACCGCCCTCAGGGTCCGCAGCGACGTGGTGGCCGCCGCGTCCCCGCCGGGGGCCTCGGGCAGGATCCCGTAGGCGCGGCGCGCCCACGCGGGCAGGGTGGCGTAGGACAGCGCGCCGACCGGGAACCACAGGGGCTTGAGCGGGGCCAGCCAGGACAGGCGCTCGGGCACCTTGGGCCACAGCAGGAAGCGCACCGCCTGCCGGGCCTCGGGGGTGGCGCGCAGGGCGGGCCGGACCGAGGCCAGGTAGCGGCGCATGTCGGCGACCGAACGCGGCACGTCCTCGCGCGACAGGCCCACGTAGGCGGCGGTGCGCGACTGCTCGTCGAGGTAGCGGTCCGCGTCGCGGGCGGTCAGCGCGACGCCCGCGCGTACGGCGTTCTCCAGATAGGAGGAGACCTCGGCGCAGTGCACCCACACCAGCAGGTCGTGCCGGTCCACCCGGTGCGTGCGGCCGGTGGCCGGGTCGGCGAAGGACAGCGCGCGGTGCACCCGGCGGACGCGCTCGCCGAGCGCGTCCGCCTCGGCGGGGCTGCCGTAGGTGGTGACGGCCACGAAGTGGGCGGTGCGCATCAGGCGGCCGGTGGGGTCGGAGCGAAAGTCCGAGCGCTGCCACACCCCCTGCATGGCCACGGGGTGCAGGGCCTGGAGCATGAGGGCGCGCACGCCCGCCACCCACATCGACCGGTCCAGGTGGATCTTCCAGGTGACGCTTTCGGGGGCGGCGACGGTCGGCTGCATCCGGTCTCCTACGGGCTGCGGGGGGAGTTCGCACCGTGACGGCTCCGCACCTCCATGATAGGTCCGGCGCTACCCCGGCCCGCGGCGGGTCCGCGACGAGGCCGACTCGTGACCGGGCCTTGGGCGAACCGGGAGGCGGACCGGGAGCAGTCTGGGTAGTGGGACCGCTCGGTCCGCGGGCGGTCGCAGCGAGCCGAGGAGGCGAGCCATGTCCGCCCCACCCCAGGGCCACCCGTCCTTCGACACCGAACGGTACGTCCGTGCCGTGGAGTCGGCCGACGCCGAGGAGCTGGCGGCCCAGTACAGCGACGACGCCTCGATGGAGACGATCGACCGGCGGACCCCTCCCAGCGCACCGACGGTCCTGCGCGGCAGGGAGGAGATCGGGCGGGCCCTGCGGGACGTCTGTTCGCGCGAGATGACCCACGAGGTGCTCCAGTGCGTCTCCGACGGCGAGCACGTCGCCGTCACCGAGCGGTGCACCTACCCCGACGGCGGTCAGGTCATGAGCATGGCAATGCTCGACCTGCGGGACGGGCGCATCGTGCACGAGTCGGTGGTCCAGGCCTGGGACGAGGGGTCCGCGGACACCCCCCAGGGGGCCCGGTTCGACGAGGCCGAGCAGAGCCAGGAGTTCGAGCGGGGCCGCATGGAGGTCGTCAGCGTCGGCGGACGGGCGGTCACGCGCCTGACCCTGATGCCCGGCTGGCGCTGGTCCGAGCACCTGCGGCCCCTCCAGGGCACGGACAGCTGCGTGAGGACCCACTGCGGCTACATGGTCTCGGGCGTCCTGGCCTGCCGCATGGACGACGGAACCGAGCGCGAGTTCGGGCCGGGAGAGGTCGTCTTCATCCCGCCCGGGCACGACGGCTGGGTCGTGGGCGGGGAGACCGCCGTCATGGTCGACTGGTGCACGGCCGAGTCCGGCTGAGCGCCCGGCGCCGTCCCGGCCGTGCGGGGGCGGGTCGGCTCAGACGGGGCGGCCGCGCAGGTAGGCCAGGACCGCTTGGACGCGGCGGTGCACGCCCTCGTCCTGGGGCAGGTCGAGCTTGGCCAGGATGTTGCCCACGTGCTTGCCGACGGCGGCGTCGCTGACCACCAGGTGGCGGGCGATCGCCCCGTTGGAGCGGCCCTCGGCCATCAGGGCGAGGACCTCGCGCTCGCGCGGTGTGAGGCGCTCGAGCGGGTCGGCGCGGCGGCGCAGGAGCTGGCGGACCACCTCGGGGTCCACGAAGGTCTCGCCGTCCACCACCCGGCGCAGCACGGAGGCGAACTCGCGGACGTCGCCCACCCTCTGCTTGAGCAGGTAGCCCACGCCCTGGCCGCTCCCGGAGTCGAGCAGGTCGGTGGCGTAGCTCAGCTCCACGTACTGGCTCAGCGCGACCACCGCCAGGCCCGGGCGCTCGCGGCGCAGCCGGACTGCGGCCCGCAGCCCCTCGTCGGTGAAGCCGGGCGGCATGCGGATGTCGGTGACCACGAGGCCGGGCTCGTGGTCGGCGACGGCCGACAGCAGCGCCTCGGCGTCGCCGACCGAGGCCACGACGGGGAAGCCGAAGCGCTCCAGGATTCCCGACAGCCCCTCTCTGAGCAGGACGCCGTCCTCGGCCAGGACGGTGGGCACCGGGGGCGCGTCGGGGGTCACGCCAGCGGTGTCGGGGGAACGGGTCCGCACGGAAGCTCCACTCGGATTCGGGTAGGTCCGCCCTCGGGGCTGGACAGTTCCATTGTGCCGCCCATGACGGCGACGCGGTCCCTGAGCCCGGTGAGCCCGGACCCGCGGGCGGGGTCGGCACCGCCCGCGCCGTGGTCGGTGACCTCCACCAGCAGGGTGTCGGGCCGACCCGGCCCGCCGGGTTCGGTACCAGCGCGCACGGTGGCGGCGTCGGCCGTGGTGTGCTTGCAGACGTTGGTGAGGGCCTCGGCGACCACGAAGTAGGCGGTGCCCTCCACGTGCGCGGGCGGGCGTGCGCCTATCCGCGCGTGCACCGTCACGGGCACGGGGCAGCGGTCGGCCAGCTCCTCCAGGGCGGCGGGCAGTCCCCGGTCGGTGAGGACCCGGGGGTGGATGCCGCGCACCAGTTCGCGCAGCTCGGTGATGAGCTCGTCGGCCTTGGCCTGCGCGGCGACCACGCGCTGGTCGGCCTCGCTGCCCTCCTCCAGGTCCAGGCGGGCCACGCCCAGGTCCATGGACAGGGCGACCAGGCGCTGCTGGGCGCCGTCGTGCAGGTCGCGTTCGATGCGCCTGCGCTCGTACTCGAAGGCGTTGACCAGGCGGGCCCGTGACTGGGTGACCTGGTTGAGTTCGGCGTGCAGGACCCCCTTGGGCGGGCCGACCAGCAGGGTGCGGGCCAGCAGGGAGTGCAGGCCCGCCAGGGCCGCCGACACGTAGAGCAGGACGACGAACAGCGGCGGGGCCAGGAGGGTGTAGGGAGCCGCCTCGGCTCCGGAGGTGAGCGTCACGGGTCCGAGGTCGATGACGGAGCCGGGGCCGTCGTCCAGCAGGAGCGGACCGGAGGCCAGGACGATCGCGAACAGCAGCAGGAAACCGGTGATCGTGGCGGTGATCCCCGACAGGGGGAGCATCAGCCCCGCGTAGGCCACCTCCCGCCAGGTGGCGGCCTCGGTGTAGCGGGTGCGCACCCATCCCCACAGACCGGGGACCGGTTCGCGGTGCCCGCTCTCTCGGGGGCCGCCTCCGACCAGGCCCAGGCGCCAGCGCTCCAGCGCGCCCAGGGGGATGGCGACCAGCGGGCCGAACAGGAACGTGAACGCCAGGCACAGGGCCAGCACCAGCACGATCCCGCCGTAGTCGTCGAAGGCCCGGAGCTCCCCGGTCCACGCCATGAACAGCGCCGCCCAGAGGGCCAGGACGGGGAAGGCGGCGAAGAACAGGACGGAGGCCACGAGGACCGTGCCGCCGCTGTAGGCGAGGCCGCGCCAAGGCCAGGGGGTGAGCAGGAAACGCCTGGTTCCGAGCGCCTGGAACAGGGTGCGCGGCGCGTTCGGGGACTCCTCGGGGGTGGCCATGACCCAAAGTTAGGCGGTCCCGGCGCACACCGGAATCGGCTGCGCCACCTGGTGGGAGGTGGGGCTGGCCCTACCTTCCCGGTCCCGGTCCGGGCGCTCGCCGACCTCCCCGCGTCGCCGCTGCTCGGAGCCCGGGGCCTTCGGGGGGAGTGGCCGCGCGCCCGTCGCAGCTCAGGACGATAGGGTCGGACGACGTGAGTGCGAAACCGCTGATCCCTGATGTCCTGGCTGCCCGCTACGCGTCCGCGGAGCTGACCCGGCTGTGGTCCCCCGAGTACAAGGTGGTCGCCGAGCGGCGGCTGTGGCTGGCCGTGCTGCGCGCCCAGGCGCGTCTGGGCGTGGACGTCCCGGCCGGTGTGGTCGAGGACTACGAGAAGGTCCTGGAGCAGGTTGACCTGGCCTCCATCGCCGAGCGCGAGCGGGTCACCCGCCACGACGTCAAGGCCCGCATCGAGGAGTTCAACGCCCTCGCCGGGCACGAGCACGTCCACAAGGGCATGACCTCTCGCGACCTGACCGAGAACGTCGAGCAGCTCCAGGTGCGCGACAGCCTGCTGCTGGCGCGCGACCGGGTGGTGGCGCTGCTGGCCCGGCTGGGAAGGCTGTCGGCCGAGTACGGCGAGACGGTGATGGCGGGCCGCTCCCACAACGTGGCGGCGCAGGCCACCACGCTCGGCAAGCGGTTCGCGTCGATCGCCGACGAGGTGATGGTGGCCCACGGGCGGCTTGAGGAGCTCATCTCCCGCTATCCGCTGCGCGGTGTCAAGGGCCCGGTGGGTACCGCGCAGGACATGCTGGACCTGCTGGGCGGGGACCGCGCCGCGCTCAGCGCGCTGGAGGACGAGGTGGCCTCCCACCTCGGGTTCGAGCGGCGCTTCACCAGCGTGGGCCAGGTCTACCCGCGCTCGCTGGACTTCGAGGTGCTGACCGCGCTGGTGCAACTGGCCGCCGGGCCCTCGTCGCTGGCCAAGACGATCCGCCTGATGGCCGGGCACGAGCTGGTCACCGAGGGGTTCGCCGAGGGCCAGGTGGGCTCCTCGGCCATGCCGCACAAGATGAACACGCGCTCGTGCGAGCGGGTCAACGGTCTGACCGTGATCCTGCGCGGGTACGCGTCCATGGCCGGTGAGCTGGCCGGGGACCAGTGGAATGAGGGCGACGTGTCCTGCTCGGTGGTGCGCCGGGTGGCCCTGCCGGACGCGTTCTTCGCCTTCGACGGGCTGGTGGAGACGATGCTGACGGTGCTGGACGAGTTCGGCGCCTTCCCCGCGGTGGTCTCCGCCGAACTCGACCGCTACCTGCCGTTCCTGGCCACGACCAAGATGCTCATGGCCGCGGTGCGCGCCGGGGTGGGCCGCGAGACCGCCCACGAGCTGATCAAGGAGCACGCGGTGGGCTCGGCCCTGGCCATGCGCCAGGAGGGCGCGGGCAACCGGCTGCTGGACCGCCTGGCCGAGGACGGGCGCTTCCCGCTCGGCCGCGAGGAGCTGGACGCGCTGCTGGCCGACCGGATCACCTTCACCGGTGCCGCCGCCGACCAGGTGGCCGCCGTGGTGGAGCGGATCGACGCGATCGTGGCCGCGCACCCGGAGGCGGCCGCATACTCCCCGGGTTCGATCCTGTAGGGGCTCGGGGCTCGCCCGGTGGGGGCCCGGGACGGCGTGTGAAGCCGACCCGGGCCCCGCCGCGTGCGGCGCGCGGACGCGCGGTGACGCGTGTATGACCCAGCTCACCGCCGCTAGCGGCGGGTCCGAAAGTTAACGCCTATTACGGTTGTGCTGTCGGCACGTCCAACCCCCGATCCCCTCGGAGCACCCATGATCGACCCCGATTCCTTCGGTACCGCTCTGTGGACCGTGCTGGTCGTCGCCGCCGTCGTCATCGCCTTCGGTCTGGCCGCCCTGTCGGACATGGCCATGCGCCGCCGCGAGGACCGCGCCGCTCCCGCCGTCCGGCGCGCGAACCCCGTGGCGGCGCGCGCGGACGAGCGGGAGCGGGTGAACGGGAGCGGGCCCGCCGGCGGCGGGGGCTCCCGCGCCTGAGACCGGCGCCGCCCGGGCGCGGCCCCGGACCCCGGCGGGCGGTCTCAGCCCCGTCCGGTCCCGCGGCTCACGACACCAGGCGGGCGAACAGCTCCGGGTCGGTGTTGCCCCCCGAGACGACCGCGACCGTCTCCTGCGGGCGTCCGGGCGCGGTGGGCACCCGGCCCGCCAGGACCGCGGCCGCGGCCAGGGCCCCGCTGGGCTCGGCGACCAGACGTGCCCCGTGGGCGAGTGCGGCGACGGCGCGGGCGATCTCCTCCTCGGTCACGGTGACGACCTCGTCCAGGCGGGCGCGCAGGTGGGCGAAGGTCAGCTCGGACAGGCACACGCGCACCCCGTCGGCCATGGTGCGATGGGTGCGCTCGGGCGGCCAGGCGACCAGGCTCCCGGTGCGCAGGCTCTCGGCCGCGTCGGCGGCCAGTTCGGGCTCCACCCCCACGACGCGGACGGGCCGCGGGCCCGAGGCGGCCAGCGCGGCGGTGGCCACCCCCGAGGCCAGCCCGGA
>NZ_LEKI01000132.1:0-16398 GCF_001029525.1 Nocardiopsis sp. RV163
TCTTGACCGGGTCGTTGGTGGTGATCAGCGTAGTGGAGGTGGACAGGACGAGCCGGTCGGTCCTGGCCGCGATGTAGCCGAGCATCGTGGTCGGTGAGGAGGCCACGAACGGCGGGTTGTGGTGCTCACCGGTGGCGAAGACGTCCAGGCCGACCTCCTCGGCCTTGAGCGCGATGGTCACCATCGCCTTGACGCGCTCGGCCTCGGTCGGCGTGCGGCCGGTGGTGGGGTCGGTGGTCACGTCGCTCACCGAGAAGATTCCGAACTGCATGGCCCGCTCCCCTAGGTATCTTCCAAAGAAGTAGTTTCCGATTAAACTATCATGCGGAACGCCCCGGGACCGCCCGGCATTCCCCCGCGCACGACGCCCGGTGGGCCCGCGTTCATCCACAGGCACGCTCCGTATCCACCGAATGTCACTCTCCCCTGGTATCCCTGGAGAAGCCGATAACGGCACGGTCACCGGGCGTCACGGCGACCGGAACGGCTGAACACGCGAAGGAGGAGGGCGCACACCCCCGGCCCGCGCGCCCGCAGCCCCATGGCCACCACCCTCGATCCCCGACGCCGCCTTCCCCACCAGGACCGAGACCGGACCGACCGCGATCCCGTGGTGCTCGCCGACGCGCTCGGCGACGTCATGACCGCTCTCACCGACGTCGACCCCGACCTGCTCGTCGTCGCCGACCCCCGGGCCTGAGCTCAGGGCGAACGGCCGCGAAGGGCCTCCGTGCCGGGGCGGTCCCCTCCGGCGGGACCGCTCCGGCGGTCAGCCGTGCGCCGCTTCGGCCCGGCGACGACCCGCTCAGGCGGGGAGCACGCCCTCGGGGTGCTCGGGCAGGAAGGAGCACACCAGCTCGATCGGACCGACGATGTGGGCGTTGAACGCGGCCAACTCCTCGGCGGGCACCCACAGCTCCAGGATCGTGCGCCCGCCGACCTGTCGCACCGGATAGCGGGAGGCGAAGTCCGCGTCCACGCGAAAGCGTGTGACGTGCCCCTCGCCGTCGCGTGGCAGGTTCCACTCGCGGGCGATGCGCACCGCGTAGTCCTCGTTGAGCACGGGGTAGAAGATCGGCTGCCCAGGCAGGCGCGGCGGCCACTCCCGCCAGCCGGAATCCACGACCAGGGCGAGTTCCGCGGGCCCGGTGGGCCGCCACAGGGTGAGGGTCGCGGGCATGGGAGCCGCCTCCTTGGGTAGAGCGTGGTCAGGAGCTTAGGAAGAGCGGGGACAATCCGCACCCGCTTTTTACCGGACGATCCGAAAATCGGTCCGTCCAGCGGGAACACCTCCTACAGACGAAGCGTTCTTACAGGTGAAGCGCCCCAGACCGACCCCGATCCCCACCACCCGCACCCGATCCGCAGGTCCTGTGAGGCGCACACCACAATCCATGCGCGGATGTCAGCGCTCGTGTCGGCAATGGGGGTTTCCGACACGTACTCAGCCGCTGCATCCGCCTTCCCAGCGGCCAGACCGCACTCAGTGCATCCTGGCCGCGCCCGCTGTGGCCCGCGTTGGGGGACGCGGGCCACAGCCATGTCCGGGGCCTTCCTCCCCCATCTCCCCCGCCGGGCCCGCGGTCCGTCCGCGCCCGGACGGGCTCCGGCACCCCACGATCACCAGAAGTGACACAGTGGGAGAACACACGCATCCCGCCCCTCCGGGCGCCCGGCCGTCCCCGAACGCCGGGCCGTACCGGCCCCTCCCCCTTCCTCCCGGCACCGGGGCCGCCGGGGGCGGGCCCGCCGCACGCCCGCTCGGCGGCCCCGCCGCGACGGCGGAGGCCCGGACCGGTCCGCGAGGGGCACACGGCGAAACGGCGAAGGAGCCCTCCTTGAACAGACCGAACGAGTTCCCCCAGGGCCGACCGGTGGTGCTGAGGGGCGGCACGGTGCTGCCCATGGACGACGCGCGCACGGTCCTGACCGACACCGACGTCCTGGTCGTCGACGACCGCGTGGCCGCTGTGGGACCGCGCCTGCCGGTACCCGACGGCACCGCGGAGATCGACGCCTGCGGCGGCCTGGTCATGCCCGGCATGATCGACACCCACCGCCACATGTGGCAGACCGCCATGCGAGGCTACGGAGCCGACTGGACCCTCTCCCAGTACTTCGTCTGGTACTACCTCGAACACGGCACGCGTTTCCGCCCCGTCGACGTGCACGCGGGCAACACTCTCGCCGCCGTGGAGGCCCTGGAGGCCGGGGTCACCACCGTCGTGGACTGGTCGCACGGCCTCCAGACCCCCGAACACGCCGACGCGGCCGCCGACGCGCTGCTCTCGGTCCCCGGCCGCCACGTCCTGGCCTACGGCGACATCCAGCGGGCGCCCGCCGAGTGGGCCGCCGGCCCCGAACTGCGCGCCTTCGTCGAACGCCACCGGGGCAACGACATGCTGGGCCTCCAGATCGCCTTCGACGTCACCGGTGACCCGGAGTTCCCCGAGAGGCCCGCCTTCGAGGCCGCCCGCGACCTGGGGTTGGCCGTCACCACCCACGCCGGGGTGTGGGGCGCCACGGGCGACGACGGCGTCCGGCTCATGCACGAGCACGGCTTCATGGGCCCCGAGACGGTGTACGTGCACGGCGCCTCCCTGTCCGCGGACTCCTACCAGCGCATCGCCGCCACCGGCGGATCTGTGTCGGTCTCCACCGAGAGCGAGCAGAGCGCAGGTCAGGGCTACCCGCCCACCTGGGCGATGCGCGCGCACGGCATCCCGGTGTCGCTGTCGGTGGACAGCAGCGTCTGGCAGAGCGGGGACCTGTTCAGCGCCATGCGCGCCACCCTGGGCGCCGACCGGGCCCGCGAGCACCAGGAGGCGCACGGGCGCAGCGACACCGTCACCCACAGCGCTCTGCGCGCCGACCAGGTGGTGGAGTGGGCCACCCGGGGCGGGGCCGCCGCCCTGGGCCGCGACGACCTGGGCCGGGTCGCGCCCGGCGCCAAGGCCGACCTCGTGCTGATCCGCAACGACGACTCGCCCGTGTCCTTCCCCCTGCTCAACCCCTACGGCCACATCGCCCTCCAGGCCCAGCGCGCCGACGTGCACACGGTCCTGGTGGACGGCCGGGTGGTCAAGCACGAGCACCGGCTGGTGGGCGTGGACCTGGCGGCCGTGCGCCGCGGCGTGGAGTCCACCGTCGAGCACCTGCGCGCCTCGGTCGGGGAGGAGGCCTGGTCCGAGGGGATGAACCCCGACATCCCCGAGTCCAAGGTGCTGGACAATCCCTACACCTACACCGATTACCGCGACTCCGGCACCCGCGGCCGGTGAGCGTTCCGCCCGCGCGGAGACCGGCCGGTGCCAGAATGTGGGTCCCGGCCGGTCCAGAGGCGTCGGCGGCCGGACCAGGAGGCGCGGCGTCCCCCGGGAGGGCACCGGGCGGCGGCGCGAACCGGAGGAGGCAGATGTCGGAGAACGGGGCGGGCGCCCATCGGCACCCGACGATGGCCGACGTGGCCGCGCACCTGGGGGTCTCGCGGCAGCTTGTCTCGCTGGTGCTGGGCGAGCGCCCGGGTCCGAGCGAGGGGACCCGTGAGCGGGTCCTGCGCGCCGCCGAGGAGCTGGGGTACCGGGCCGACACCGCCGCACGGCTGCTGCGCCGGGCGCGCAGCCGCCAGGTGGGCGTGCTCTTCGGCCTGGAGTACCCGATGGACGCCCACCTGGTCGAGGAGCTCTACCCCGCCGCCGCCGAACTCGGGTACGGCGTGGTGCTGAGCGCGATGGCCAGCACGCGCAGCGAACGCGAGGCGATCGACGAACTGGTGGGGCTGCGCTGCGAGGCGCTGATCCTGATCGGCCTGTCCGCGGAGGCGCCCGCGGACCTGGCGCGGGTCGCCGAACGGGTCCCCGTGGTGGAGATCGGCCAGCGCACCGGCGCGGAGGGGACCGACAGCGTGCGCACGGACGACGCCGTGGGCGTGGGCCGGGCCGTCGGGCACCTGGTGGAGCTGGGCCACCGGGACATCGTGCACGTCGACGGCGGCGGGCTCCCGGGGGCCGGTGAGCGCGCGCGGGGCTACGCCGAAGCGATGCGCGGGAACGGCCTGGGAGGGCGCGTCGAGGTCCTGCCCGGCGACTACTCCGAGGAGGCGGGCGCGCGGGCGGCGCGGGTGCTCCTCGCACGGGAGGCCCTGCCCACGGCGGTGGTCGCGGCCAACGACCTGTGCGCGTTCGGGGTGCTGGCGACCCTGGTCCGCGCCGGGGTGGGCGTGCCCGGGGAGGTCTCGGTGGTGGGCTACGACGACAGCCGGACCGCGCGGCTGTCCTTCCTCCAGCTCACGTCGGTGCGCCAGGACGCTGCGCGGATGGCGCGGCTCGCGGTGGAGTCCGCGTCCGAGCGCCTGGACGGCGGGCGCACCGAGAGCAGGCACCTGCTGCTGGAGCCCTCCCTGGCCGTGCGCGGCAGCACCGCTCCACCTCGCTGAGGCGCCCCCGGGGGCGGGCTCGGCGTCGAGAACTCCTGACGAAATGATCTTCGGGCCGGTTGGATCACTCCGGGACTGAAGAGCTGTGGGCGGTGATCGGGCCGTTGCCGCCCAAGGTGGAGCGTCGGACGCGGCATCCTGGGGCGCAAACGGCGTCCCGCTCGCCGCCGCCCCGGCTGGGGGCGACAGCGACGATGGCACCGGCTGATCCCTCTCCTCCGGGCCGTGCGGCCCGTTCGTGGAAAGCGCGGTCGGCCTCGACGCCGCCCCGACGCGGTGCAGGCCGACCGCGGCTACGACCACGACAGACACCGCCGGCTGGTCCGGGGCCTCGGGGTGAAGCCGCTGATCGCCCGCCTCGGCCCCGGGCACGGCTCCGGAGTGGGCACTCGACGGCCGGGTCGTGGAGCGCGCGTCCGCCCCGGGCTTCCGGACGCCGAAGTCGCGGAGACGCGTAGGGCCGTACCGGCAGCGGGACTTCTCCACGGGCCGTGCCGGTGGAGCGGATCAGTGGGTGAAGGCGACGGATTCAGCGAGGTCCTTCTGGGTCTCCAGCGCGGCGAGACGTTCGGTGAGTGCCGCGTGGACGGCGCTGTAGGTGTCGGCGCCGAGAGCCAGTCGCAGTGGCGGGCTCGGGTGGCGGGTGGTGTCGTAGACGGCGGCGGCGAGCTTGGCCGGGTCGCCGGTGAAGACGGTCTCGTCTGCGGTTTCCAGGTGGTGCCGGGTCTGGCCGACGGCGTTGTCGCGGTAGACGGCCGTTTCGGTGGTGTATCGCAGGGCCGAAGCGAAGCCGGTACGGGTGGCGCCGGGCTCGACCAGGGTGAGATGGATGTTGAAGTCGCAGACCTCGCGGCTGACGCTCTCGGTGAATCCCTCAAGCCCCCACTTGCCCGCGTGGTAGGAGCTGTGAGTGGGGATACCGACCTGGCCGCCCACGCTGGAGATCTGGATGATCCGGCCGCCGCCCTGCTCGCGCATCGGCTGCAGGAAGGCGCGGGTGATCACCATCGGCGCGAGCAGGAGGACCTCGATCTGGTCGCGAATCTGCTCGACGGTCATTTCCTCGGCGGCGCCCACCACCGCGTATCCGGCATTGTTGACCACGATGTCCACCGGCCCGGACCGCAGAGTCGTGCCGACCACCTCTTCCACCTCGGCCGGCCGCGTGAGATCGAGGATCTCGGTGGTCAGCCGATCGCCGTACGCCTCGCGCAGGTCTTCCAGGGCCGCCGGGCGGCGGACCGTCGCCGTGACGCGGTCGCCGCTTCGGAGGGCGTGCTCGGTGAGATGGCGGCCCAGCCCGCCGGAGGCTCCGGTGACGAACCAGTGGCGTGAGGCCTTGTCGGAGGGAGCGGGCATGGAGCCTCCTGAGGTAGAGTAATACCGGAATGTGTTCCGTTTACATTTAAGCGGAACGCATTCCGGAAAGCAACTGGAGGCCGACACCGAAGGAACCCGCATGCCCGCCACGCCCCGCCGCACCAGGAGTGACGCGCTGCAGAACCGGGAGCGCCTGCTCGAGGTCGCCGCGCAGGCCTTCGCCGAACAGGGGCTGGACACCGCGCCTGCCGCCATCGCCAAGCAGGCGGGCGTCGGCGTCGGCACGCTCTACCGGCACTTCCCGACCCGGGAAGTCCTCATCGACGCCGCCTACCGGCGCCAACTCAGCCAGGTGTGCGAGAAGGTGAACGACCTCCTCGCCCAGCACACGGCCGCCGAGGCCACCCGGATGTGGATGGAACACTTCATCGACTACGCCACGGCGAAGAGTGGAATGTCCGAAGCCCTCAACGCGGTCATCGCCTCCGGTGTCGATCCGTACTCCGACAGCCGCGCACTCCTGACCGACGCTGTCGCCGCCCTCCTCGCGGCCGGCGCCCGAGACGGAAGCCTGCGAACGGACGTCGCCCCGGACCACGTCCTACTCCTGATGGGCGGCATCGCCTATTCCGTGCAGCACGGCACCGAAGAGCAGGCCCGCCCGCTCGTCGACCTCTTCATGGACGCGCTGACCAAGGACTCGACCGCGAACTGAACCCGAACTCCCGGACCGGCACGCCAACGGGAGCACAGCCGCGGCCAGTTCGTCGAGTGGCCCCGTCGGCCCCCGCGAGGCCCTGGACACATGCCGCGCACCGAGTTCCGGGCGCGTTCCCCCAGGAACTCTAAGAGCCACATCACACGCGCGGACGGTTGGCACAGGTCCGGAGAAGTCCGACACTGGAATTGGCACGTGCCAAATCACCCTCCGCTGTCATCCGGCCCCGCCGGGCCCCGGGAAGCCCGAAAACCCCGCGACCCGCCTCGCCCGGTGCCCGTGAACCCCGACCGACCCTTCGAAGGGGACCCACCCATGCCTCTGGCCCTGCTCGCCCTCGCCGTCGGCGCGTTCGCCATCGGCACCACCGAGTTCGTGATCATGGGACTGCTGCCCGAGGTCGCCGCCGACCTCGACGTGTCGGTTCCGACCGCCGGATACCTCATCTCCGCCTACGCCCTGGGCGTGGTGGTCGGCGCCCCACTGCTCACCGCGCTGAGCACGCGGCTGCCGCGCAAGACGGCCCTGCTGGTCTTCATGGGGCTCTTCCTGGCGGGCAACCTCGCCACCGTCCTGGCCCCGTCCTTCGGCGCCGTGTTCGCCTCGCGGGTCCTGGCCGGGCTGCCCCACGGCGCCTACCTGGGGGTGGGTTCGCTGGTCGCGGCACACCTGGCCGGTCCGGGGCGGAGGGCTACGGGCGTCTCGCGGATGTTCCTCGGCCTGACCGTGGCCAACATCGTCGGAGTGCCCGCGGGCACCTTCCTCGGCCAGGCGATGGGATGGCACGCGGCGTTCCTGGTCGTGGCCGGGATCGCCCTGCTCGCCTTGCTCGGCGTCGCGGCGTTCGTGCCGCACCAGCCCGCGGCCGCCGGTACGGGCCTGCGCCACGAGATGCGCGAGCTGGGCCGCTCCCAGGTCGTCCTGGGCCTGGTCACGGCGGTCTTCGGGTTCGCCGGGGTGTTCGCCGTCTACAGCTACGTCTCGCCGATGATGACGGAGCTGGCGGGTATGTCCGCGTCCGGAGTCCCGATCGTCCTGGCGCTGTTCGGCACCGGCATGACCCTGGGTTCGCTGATCGTGGGTCCCCTGGCCGACCGGGCGCTGCGCCCGACGGTCTACGGTTCGCTGGCCGCGCTGGCGGTGGTACTGGTGGTGTTCACGGTGACCGTGCACAACCCCTGGACGGCCGCGGTGACGGTGGTGGTTCTGGGCGCGGTGGGGTTCGGCGTCGCCACCCCGCTCCAGGTGCTGGTGATGAACAAGGCCGCCGAGGCGCCGACGATGGCGGCGGCCTCCAACCACTCGGCGTTCAACCTGGCCAACGCCGCCGGGGCCTGGCTGGGCGGCATCGGGATCAGCGCGGGCCTGGGGTACACCTCACCGGCCGCGATCGGCGCGGTGCTGGCAGTGGTGGGCCTGGGCATCGCGGTGTTCGCGGGCGCCCTGGACCGCCCGGGACGGCGGCGCGACCGCGGGGACCGGACGGTGGCGGCCCCGTACCCGCCCCCTCCCGGCGGCTAGCCGCGCTGGGGAAGCGTGCGGCTGCGGCCCCGGAACTCGGCGACGACCTCCTCGCCCCGGCGCACCGTGACGTCGTACAGGCCGCTGCGGCCGAACACCGCCCGCTCGCAGGCGGTGGCCACCAGCACGTCGCCCTCCTTCGCCGGGGCCACGAAGGTCACGTCCGCCCCGGAGGCCACGGTCACCCCTCCCCCGCCCACGTTGCACGCGCACGCGAACGCGGTGTCGGCCAGGGTGAACACGAACCCGCCGTGGGCGATCCCGTGCCCGTTGAGCATCAGCGGCCCCACGGTCATCTCCACGACCGCCAGTCCGTCGCTGGCCTCGACCAGGCGCATCCCCAGGTTCTTGGACGCCATGTCCGCCTCGAACATCCGCCAGGCGGTCTCGTTGCGCGCGCTCACGCGTCGTAGTCCACGGTCACGGCGTCGGTCTCGGGCAGCGCCTGGCAGGACAGCGCGTACCCCGCCTCCACCTCGGCCCCGGTGAGCGCGTAGTTGCGCAGCATCCGCACCTCGCCCTCGCACACCTTCACCCGGCAGGTGCCGCACACCCCGCCCTTGCAGGCGAAGGGCAGGTCGGGCCGGTAGCGCTGCGCGGCGTCCAGCACGGGCACCCCGCGCGGCAGGGTCAGGGTGGTGGTGCGCCCGTCGAGCACGAGGGTCACCTCGCTGGCGGGCCCCTCCACACCGGGCTCCTCGTGGCGCGCCTGGGGCGGCGGCTCCGCGCCCTCCACGAAGAACAGCTCCTGGTGGATCCGCTCCCCCGGCACGCCCCGGCCCGAGAGCACCTCCCGGGCGTCGGTGACCATGCCGTACGGTCCGCACAGCCACCAGTGGTCGACGGCGTCCGCGGCCACGACCGTGTCCAGCAGCGCCTCCAGCTTGGCGCCGTCCAGGCGCCCGGTGAACAGCTCGGCCTCGCGCGGCTCGCGGGAGAGCACGTGCACCAGCTCGAAGCGCGTTCCGAACGCGTCCTTGAGGTCGGCGATCTCGTCGGCGAACATCACCGTGTCGCTGCGGCGGTTGCCGTAGAGCAGGGTGACGCGCGAGTCGGTGCGGCGCAGCAGCGAGGAGGCCATGGACAGCACCGGGGTGATACCGGAACCGGCGGCGACCATCACGTGGCGGGCCGCGGTGCCCAGGTCGGGGACGAAGCGGCCGGCGGGCGCGCCCACCTCCACCTCGTCGCCGGGGCGCACCTCGTTGACCAGCCAGTTGGAGAACAGGCCGCCCGAGACCAGGCGCACGCCCACGCGGGGCGCCTGGCCGACGGGGGCGCACACGGAGTAGCTGCGGCGCTCCTCCACGCCGTCCACCTCGCGGCGCAGGGTCAGCGACTGCCCGGGGGCGAACGCGTACTCCTCGGCCAGGTGGTCGGGGACGTCGAAGGTGACGGCGACGGCGTCGTCGCACAGGCGCTCGACGGCGGCCACGCGCAGCCGGTGGAACGCGCCCCGGCGGCGCGCGGCCGCGGGCGTGGTCTCGGTGACGGGTGTGGTCACGGTCAGATCTCCTTGACGTGCTCGAACGGTTCGAGGCAGGACCGGCATCGGTGCAGGGACTTGCAGGAAGTCGCCCCGAAGCGGGACAGCTCCTCGGTCCGGCCGGACCCGCACAGCGGGCAGCGCGGGGCGGTGCGGGTGGGCAGCAGGGTCAGCGGCACCGGTCCGGCGGCCCGCGCGGGCGCGCCGCCCGGCGGGGAGATGCCGTTCTCGGCGAGCTTGCGCCTGCCCTCGGCTGTGATCCAGTCGGTGGTCCAGGGCGGGTAGAGCTCGGTGCGCACCTCCACCCGGTCGAACCCTGCGCCGCGCACGGCGCGGTCCACGTCCGCGCGCATCTCGGCCAGGGCCGGGCAGCCCGAGTAGGTGGGGGTGATCCACACCGCGGCCGTTCCGTCGGCCTCGACCTCCACGCGGCGCAGGATGCCGAGGTCGGCCAGGGTGAGCATGGGCAGCTCGGGGTCAGTGACCGCGGCGGCGGCGTGCTCGGCGCGCTCGCGGTCGCGCTCCCGTGTGGTGGTCACCATGTCGCCTCCGGGTGCTCGCGGGCCACCTTCTGGAGTTCGTCCAGCAGGGAGGCCAGTTCTGCGGTGTGCTGCCCCCGGCGTCCGGCCAGGGCCGGCGCGGGGAAGGGCGCGGGGGTGTCCAGGCGCGCGGTGGTGAGCACCCGGGCCAGGACGGCGTGCACCTCCTCGCGCACGGTGGCCGGGTCCACGCCCACGCCCTGCCGGGCCATGCGGGCCTCGACGGGGTGGGTGGCGAACAGCTCGCCGGTGAGAGGCCACACCTCGGCGACGGCGGCGGTCATGCGCTCGCGGGAGTAGGGCGTGCCGTCGCCCAGGCGCAGGGCCCAGGAGACCGCGTACTCGCGGTGGTAGGCCAGCTCGTTGACAGCCTTGGCCGCGACGGCGGCCAGCACGGGGTCGCGGCTGTCGGCCAGACGGGCGAACACGGCAAGGCGGGCGCTGGAGAGCGCCAGCAGGGTGACGACGGCGCGGGCGAAGTCGCCTCGGGGCGCCTCGGCCAGGTGGACGTTGCGGAACTCGGCGGGGCCGCGCCGGTAGGCGAAGGCGTCCTCGTCGCGTCCGGTGCCGTCGGCCTGTCCGGCGCGGGCCAGCAGCAGGCGGGCCTGGCCGAGCAGGTCCAGGGCGATGTTGGCCAGCGCGACCTCCTCCTCCAGCTCGGGGGCGTCGGTCACCCAGTGGACGAGCCGCTGGGCCTGGACGAGCGCGTCGTCGCCGAGCATCTGGCAGTACAGCGCCAGGTCGGCTCCGTCGACCCCCTCGGGCAGGGTGGTGTCCACCCCGGCGAGGGCGTCGGTGAAGCCGGTGCCGAAGGCCCAGCGGGTGTCGCCGCCGTGCTCCTCGCTCAGGGCCGAGTAGATGTGGTCGCCGCTCAATGTTGTTTCCTTTGGCCTCGTGTGCGCCGGTCGTACCGTCGCTCCAGGGTCTGCTTTCGAACCGGTCTCGGCTTGCGGGGGTTGGTTCGGGCGCCCACGGGGTTCTGGAGGGGCCGGAGGCGGGTTCGTGAGGAACGAGCGAACCCGCCGTAGGCGCCGAAGGTTCCCGTGCTTCGGGCGCCCGGACACGGACCGAAGCGAAGCGGAGGTCCCAAAAAACACGCCCTAGATGTGCGGGACGTCCTCGGGGATGGGGTAGAACGTCGGGTGGCGGTACACCTTGTCCCCGCTGGGCGCGAAGTAGGGGTCCTTCTCGTCGGGGCTGGAGGCGGCGATGTGCTCGGCGCGCACCACCCAGATGCTCACGCCCTCGTTGCGGCGGGTGTAGAGGTTGCGGGCGTTGTGCAGGGCCATGTGGTCGTCGGGGGCGTGCAGCGAGCCCACGTGGACGTGGTTGAGGCCGCGCTTGCCCCGCACGAAGACCTCGTAGAGCGGCCACTCGGGGCGGGCCGCCCCGGAACCGGCCGTGCTGTGGTCGCTCATACCGCTGCCTCCTCGGCGCTGGCGTGCTTGCGGGCGTAGGCGGTGGCGGCCTCGCGCACCCAGGCGCCCTTCTCGTGGGCGGCCCGGCGGCGCTGGACGCGCTCGGCGTTCTTGGGTCCGGAGCCGGAGACGACCTGTTTGAACTCCACCCAGTCGGGCTCGCCGAAGTCGTGGTGGCCGCGCTCGGCGTTCCAGGCCAGCTCGGGGTCGGGCAGGGTGACGCCGAGCTTCTCGGCTTGGGGGACGGTCATGTCCACGAACTTCTGGCGCAGGTCGTCGTTGGTGTCGCGCTTGATGCCCCAGGCCATGGACTGCTGCGTGTTGGGCGAGTCGGCGTCGGGCGGGCCGAACATCATCAGCGACGGCCACCACCAGCGGTCGACGGCGTCCTGGACCATGGCCCGCTGTTCGGGGGTGCCCTCCATCATGCGCATGAGCAGTTCGTAGCCCTGGCGCTGGTGGAAGGACTCCTCCTTGCAGATGCGCACCATGGCGCGGGCGTAGGGGCCGAAGGAGCTGCGGCACAGCGGGACCTGGTTGCAGATCGCGGCGCCGTCCACGAGCCAGCCGATGACGCCCACGTCGGCGAAGGTCAGCGACGGGTAGTTGAAGATCGAGGAGTACTTCTGGCGGCCCTCGATGAGGCGCTCGGTCAGGTCCGCGCGGTCCACGCCCAGCGTCTCGGCGGCGGCGTACAGGTACAGCCCGTGCCCGGCCTCGTCCTGGACCTTGGCCAGAAGGATGGCCTTGCGCCGCAGGCTGGGCGCGGAGGCGATCCAGTCGCCCTCGGGCTGCATGCCGATGATCTCCGAGTGCGCGTGCTGGGAGACCTGGCGCACGAGCGTCCTGCGGTAGCCCTCGGGCATCCAGTCCCGCGGCTCGATGCGCTGGTCGGCGGCGATCCTGGCGTCGAACTCGGCTTGGAGGAGGTCGGCGTCGGGGGACGCCTCCCGGACCGTCTGGGTGCTCACTGGTTTCTCACCTCATTCATAACCGAACGTTCGGTCAGTAATTAGTATCCCCGGATTCCCCCGCCCGGGCAAGTCCGCCGGGCGGGGAAACCGCCAGCTCAGCTCCCGGAGAAGGTCGGCTTCTCCTTGGCCAGGAACGCGCGGACCGCTCCGACGTGGTCGGCGGTCTGTCCCAACTGGTTCTGGAGGTCGGCCTCCTCCTCCAGCAGTTCGGGCAGCTCGCGCCCGCCCACCGCGGCCGAGCGCACCTCGCGCTTGGCCGCCACGAAGGCGCTGGTGGGCCCGGAGGCCAGGCCCGCGGCCACGGCGTGGGCGCGCGCCTCCCAGACGTCGTCGTCCACGACCTCGGTGACCAGTCCCAGCTCCAGGGCGCGCTCAGCGCCCACGACCGTGCCCAGCAGCATCAGCTCCATGGCCCGGGCCTGGCCCAGCGAGGCCACCAGGCGTGAGGCCAGCCCGGAGTCCGAGGCAAGGCCGATGCCGGTGAAGGCGGTGCCGAACTTGGCCCGGCGGGCCGCGATCCGCACGTCCCCGGCCAGGGCGAAGCCCAGGCCCGCGCCCACGCAGGCGCCGCCGACGCCGACCACGACCGGCACCCGGACGTCCTCCAGGGCCAGCACGATGCGGTTGTAGTGCTCGCGCACGGTGTCCAGCGCGTCCTGGGGGCGCTCCTCCAGGATCCGCGCGTGCTCGGCCAGGTCCTGGCCCACGCAGAATGCCCTGTCCGAGCCCAGCAGCAGCACCGCGCGGGCGGTGGTGGACTCCGCCGCCCGGCGCAGGGCCGCAAGCAGCTCCTCCTTGACCCTCCGGGTCAGGGCGGGCGTGTTCAGCCGTACCGTGGCCAGCCCGTCGGCCTCGGTGAACTCCGCCGCCGCAGGTGCCTGTCCGGCCGCCGTGTCCTCGCTCAACGCTCTACTCTCCCTTGTCCCAGGTGTGGAAGCCCTGTCCGCTCTTGCGGCCCAGCCTTCCCTCGGCGACCATACGGCGCAGCAGCTCCGGAGGCGCGAACCGGTCCCCCAGTTCGGCGGCCAGGTACTCGGCGATGGCGAGGCGCACGTCCAGCCCCACCAGATCGGTCAGGCGCAGCGGCCCCATCGGGTGGCGGTAGCCCAGCTCCATCGCGGTGTCGATGTCGGCGGGCGAGGCCACGCCCTCCTCGACCATCCGGATGGCCTCCAGACCCAGCATGACGCCCAGGCGGCTGGTGGCGAACCCGGGCGCGTCGCGGACCACGACCTCGGTCTTGCCCAGGGCCGCGACCCAGGCGCGCGCCGAGGCCAGGACGGCCTCGTCGGTGTCGGGGGCCACGACCAGCTCCACGAGCTTGGAGGCGGGGACGGGGTTGAAGAAGTGGGTGCCCAGGAAGCGCGCGGGCCGCTTGAGGGCGGCGGCCAGCTCGGTGACCGACAGCGAGCTGGTGTTGGAGGCCAGGACGGTGTCCTCGCCCACGGCGGCCTCGGCGGCGGTGAGCACGGCGATCTTCAGCTCGGGCCTCTCCGGCACGGCCTCCACGACCAGACCGGCGTCGGCCGGGATGTCGGCGGGGGTGGTGACCGTGCGCAGCCGGGCCAGGTAGGCGGCCGGTTCGGCGTCGATCCTCCCGCGCTCGCGGGCCCTGTCCAGCCCGGCCGCCACGCGGGCGCGACCGGCCTCAGCGGCTTCGGCGGCGGCCTCGACGAGCACCACTTCGGCGCCTTGGGTGAGGAACTGCTGGACGATCCCGGCGCCCATGGTGCCGCCGCCGACGACGGCGACGGTGGCGGGTACGCCCCGCGCGGCGCCGCTCCCCTGCTCGGTGGTGCTCAACGCTTCTTCCTCTCCAGGAAACGGGTCATGCGCTCGTGCTTGTCGGCGCTCTCGAACAGCACGGCCTGCGTCAGGTCGTCGGCGAGCGGGTGGGGCCCGTCGGCGTCCAGGACCATCTTGGTCATGCGCAGGGCCAGCGCGGAGGAGGCGGCCATGCGGTCGATCAGGGCGTGGGCGCGTTCGCGCAGCTCCCCGGAGGGCACGACCTCGGCGACCAGGCCGTGCCGCAGCGCGGCCTCGGCGTCCAGGCGGTAGCCGCCCAGCAGCACCTGCTTGGCCACCGAGGCGCCGACCAGTTCCCGCAGCCGCCAGCACGCGCCCGCCCCGGCGATGATGCCCAGTCCCGGTTCGGGCTGGGCGAACACGGCGGTGGGGGTGGCGATACGGATGTCGCAGGCGTAGGACAGCTCGGCGCCGCCGCCCAGGGCGTAGCCGTCCACGGCGGCCACGGTGGGCGCTCGGAGGCGGTGCAGGCGTTCGAACAGACGGCTGTTGATCCCGGCCAGCGCCTCCTCCCGGCCGCGTTCGCGCAGCTCGGAGATGTCGGCCCCGCCCGCGAACACGGTGCCGTGCCCGGTCAGGAGCAGGGGCCTGGGACCGGCCTCGATCCGCTCGCACACCCGGTGCAGCTCGGCGATCATCGTCGCGTTGATGGCGTTGCGGGCCTCGGGGCGGTGGAGCTGGACCACCACGCGGTCCTCGCGCCACTCCACGTCCAAGGTGGTGAAGTCCCCGGCGCCCCGGTGCGCGGCGGACCCGTCCGCGCTCACGGGCGCTCCACCAGCAGGGCGACGCCCTGGCCGACGCCCACGCACAGGGTGGCCAGGCCGCGGGCGGCGTCCTCGCGCTCCATGCGGTTGAGCAGGGTGACCAGGATGCGGGCGCCGGAGCTGCCCAGCGGGTGGCCCAGGGCGATGGCTCCGCCGTCGGCGTTGACACGCTCCTCCTCCAGCTTGAGCTGGCGCATCACGGCCAGGGACTGGGCGGCGAAGGCCTCGTTGAGCTCCACGGCGCCGATCCCGTCCAGGTCCCACCCGGCGCGGCCGAGCACCTTGCGGGTGGCCGGGACCGGCCCCAGGCCCATGACCTGGGGAGCCACCCCGGCCGAGGCGGAGGCGACCACGCGGGCGCGGGGGGTGAGGCCGTAGCGGCGCACGGCCTCGGCGCCGGCCAGCACCAGCGCGGAGGCGCCGTCGGAGAGGGAGGAGGAGTTGCCCGCCGTGACGATACCGCCCTCGCGGAAGACCGGACGCAGCCCGGCCAGGCTCTCCATGCCCGTGCCGGGGCGCGGGCCCTCGTCGGCGGTGACCTCGCTGGTGCGGCCCTTGCGTCCGCGCACGGTCACGGGGACGGTCTCGGCGTCGAAGCGGCCCGCCTCTGCGGCGGCGACCGCGCGCTCGTGACTGCGCAGCGCGAAGGCGTCGCACTCCTCGCGGGTGAGCCCCTCCAGAAGCGCGACCTCCTCGGCGGTCTCACCCATGGACAGGGTGTAGCGCAGGTCGTCGGGGCCCGCGTCGGCGGGCGCCCCGGCGTCGGCCGCGGCGAAGCGCGGGTTGGTGAAGCGCCAGCCCAGGGATGTGTCGGCGACCTCGCCCGGCTTGGCCCAGGGGGTTCCGGGCTTGGCCATCACCCAGGGGGCGCGGGTCATCGACTCCACGCCGCCCGCGACCACCACGTCGGCCTCGCCCGCGCGGATGGCCTGCGCGGCGGAGGCGACGGCGGTCAGGCCGCTGGCGCACAGCCGGTTGACGGTGTAGCCGGGCACGCTCGGGTCGAGCCCGGCCAGCAGCGCCGCCATGCGCGCGACGTTGCGGTTGTCCTCGCCCGCCTGGTTGGCGGCCCCCAGGACGACCTCGTCCACGGCCTCGCCTGGCACCCCAGCGCGGCGGACCGCCTCGGCCACCGCCGTGGCGGCCAGGTCGTCGGGGCGCACCGCTGCCAGGGCGCCGCCGTAGCGGCCCTGGGGGGTTCGCACCCCGTCGACCAAGTAGACCTCGCTCACGTGCGGCCTCCCGTGGTAAAGACGGTGGTCGGGGCCACCGTCGCCTGTGAAATCATCGACACTTCTCCTTGACACGGCTGCCCGGAGACTGCGTTAATGCATTAGTAACCGAACGTTCGGTCAGTAAGCAAGTCAGTCCGGTCCGCGACGGACCGCGCCGCCACGAGATCAGCGCACCCGCC
>NZ_LEKI01000133.1:0-16300 GCF_001029525.1 Nocardiopsis sp. RV163
GGCCCCTCCCCTCCCACCTGACGCCGGAAGACCCCTCCCGCGACGGCCTCCCGGGCGGCGACCGCCGCGGGGAGGACCCCGCGCAACGCCGCCTGTACCCCGACGAGCGGATCGACCGCCGTTACGGTGACGGAAACACCACACCGGGGTCCGCCCCCGACCGCTGGAGCTGATCGGGCACGATAGTGGGGTGTCCGACGCCACTGACCGCCCGCGCGCCCAACCCCGTGAACACCGTTACCGGCTGACCACCTCCGACGGGGTCGGCATCGACGCCGTGCTCCTGCGCCGCGCCGGGCCCCGCACCACCGCCGTGATCCTCGCCAACGGGTTCACCGGAACCCACCGCAACCCGAGCACGCGTGCCGTCGCCGAAGCGCTGCTCCCGTTCGGCGACGTGATGACCTTCGACTTCCGCGGCCACCACGGCTCCGGCGGGCTCAGCACCGTCGGCAACGCGGAGATCCACGACCTGGAGGCGGTCGCCGTCCGCCTGCGCGAACTCGGCTACACCTCCCTCTCGACCGTGGGGTTCTCGATGGGCGCGGCCGTCGCGATCCGGCACGCCGCAATCTACGGCGGAATGGACGCGGTGGTCTCGGTCAGCGGTCCCAGCCGCTGGTACTACAGGGGGACGCGCGCCATGCGGCTGCTCCACCTGGGCATCGGCCGCAGAGCCGGGCGCCTGTTCCTGCGCGGCTTTCGCAAGGTCAGGGTCGTCGACAAGGAGTGGGACCCCGTACCCGCCGAACCCCGGGAGATCGCCGGGGAGGTCTCCCCGACGCCCCTGCTGGTCGTGCACGGCGACTCCGACGCCTACTTCCCCGTCTCCCACGCCACCGCCATCCACGACGCCGCCCGGGAGCCGCGAGACCTGTGGATCATCCCGGGGATGGGGCACGCCGAACGGGCCGTGACCCCGGAGCTGAGCGCGCGCGTCCGCGACTGGCTCACGGACAAGGTCGGCGGCGGGAACGCCCGAGCGGGCGGCTGATCAGGGCGGACCGGCACCGCGTCGACAGGTGTGCGCGTGTCGGCTAGAAAGGACGGATGATCCGATCTCGTTCGTCCTCACCCGGGAACGGAACACCGTGGGCGGCGGCCCCGACCGGGGCGGCGGCCCACGGAAGCGGTACCACCGGCGCCACTCCGCCCGCCCTCCCCGGTCTGCGCGGACGGGGCTTCGCCCTGCTCATCGCGGCGACCGCGGTCGGCCTCTGCGGCTTCGCCGCCGTACTGCCCCTGGTCCCCCTGTGGGCCATCCGGGGCGGGGCGGGGGAGTTCGGAGCCGGGAGCACCACCGCCGTCTTCATGCTCACCACCGTGCTCACCCAGCTCGCCATGCCCTGGCTGCTGGAGAGGGGCGGCTACCGCTGGGCGTTCCCGGTGGGCGCCCTGGTGATGGGACTGCCCACCCCGCTGTTCGCCCTGACCGCCGACCTGGGCCCGCTGGTGGCCGTCTCGGCGGTGCGCGGCGTCGGCTTCGGCATGGTCAGCGTCGTCGGAACCGTGCTCGCCGCCCGCCTGGTCCCGCACCACCAGGTCGGCCGGGCCACCGGCTACTACGGGCTGGCGGTCGGCCTGCCCCAGGTGCTCATCCTGCCCGGCGGCGTGGCGCTGGCCCTCAACATCGGCTTCGACACCGCCTTCTGGCTCACCGGTCTGTGCTCGGTCCTGGGCGGGGCCCTGGCCTGGGGCATCTGGTACGCCGACGGCGGCCGCAACCGGGCGGCGCTGCGAAGCACGGTCCGGATCGCCGCCCCCGGCCCGGACCCCGCCCCGGCCGGTGACCCCGCCTCGGACGCGTCCGCGGGCCGCCCGCCGCTGCGCGCGCTGGCGGCCCCGCTGGTGCTCATGCTGCTGGCCGCCTCGTCGGCCAGTGCGATCATCACCTTCCTGGCCGTCCCCCTGGAGCGGGCGGCGTGGCTGGTGGGCGGCGCCCTGGCCGCCTACGCGCTGGCGGTGGTGGTGGGTCGGTGGACCGCTGGGATGCTGCACGACCGCCACCGGCACACCCTCCTGCTGCTGCCGGGCATGGTCGGCGCGGTCGCGGGGATGGCCCTGGTCACCGCCGCGCTGTGGTCGGTCGGGGACGCGCCGGGCGCCGGGACGGCGCTGCTGGTGCTCCTGGGGGCGGCCGTGTTCGGCCTCGGCTTCGGCGCGGTCCAGAACGAGACCGTCGTCCTCATGCTGAACCGCGCCGGTCCTGCCGGGTACGGCCGGGCCAGCGCGGTGTGGAACATCGGCTACGACGCGGGTTCGGGAGCCGGGGCGGTGACCCTGGGACTGCTGATCCAGTTGACCGGGTACGGGCCGGCGTTCGCGGTCACGGCTGTGGCGCTGCTGGCCTCGGTGCCGCTCGCACTCGGCGGGCGCGCGGGGCGCGGGGGCCGCGTGCCCGGCTGATCCCGGCCGCTCCGGCAGGGCTCAGCCGTGGCGGGGCCGCCCGCCCCGGACGGCTAGTACGACGAGATGTGCACGTGGTCGTAGTGGTTCTGGGTGTTGTCGCCCCGGTCCTCCATCCACTTCCACTGACGGGAAGCGGAGTGCCAGATCTGCTGCTCCCAGATGATGTACTTGATGCCCAGCCGGTCGGCGTTGTCGATCCCGTACTGGGAGATCTGCGAGCCCAGGGACTGGTTGGCGGCCGAGGGCAGCGCGCCGCCCGCGCTCATCATGAAGTCGCAGGCCCGTCCCACGCCGTGGTCGTCGGCGCTGGAGCGCAGGCAGCTGACGGGGTAGGGGGCGCCGAAGTTCTGCACGATCTCGTCGCGGATGGCCGCCATGCGCGGTGTGGCCCCGCCCCAGCCCCAGCCCTGCGCGCTGGCCGGGATGCTGCCGTCGCCCGGGGTCTCGGGGATCTGCTCCGCCTCGTACTCCTCGATCTTGGCCTCGACCTCTTCGCGCTCCTCCTCCAGCGTCTCGACGAGCTCCTCGGCCTCGGCCAGCTCGGTCTGGAGCTCCTCGTTGACCAGGGCGGCCTCGTCCCGTGTCTGGATGAGGTCGTAGATCTGCTCGGACTGGCTCTGTCCGAGGTAGTTCAGCGTCGCGGCGTCGGCGAACATGCTCTCGGGGTCGCTGGAGAAGATCACCTGGAACGCCGGGTCGAGGCCGCCGCCGCTCTTGTACTGGGTGGAGGCGATGGTGGACACACCGCTCCGGGAGGCCTCCAGCCGCCCCTCGACCTCCTCCAGGTCCTCCTCGGCCTTCTCCACGCGGTCCTTGATCTCGTTGAACTGGAGGAGCTCGCCGTCGTAGCTCTCCTCCAGCTCCTCGGCCCGCCGGTTCAGTTCGTCGATGTCCACGTCGTCGTTGTCCGGCTCCGCCAGCGCCGTTCCGGGCAGGGCGACCAGCAGGGCCGCCGCCAGGGCGGCGAGGGGCAGGGCGGCGCGCCTGCCGCGCGCGGATGAGGGAGGAGTGGGTGTCATGTCTGCTCCGAGGATGGTCCGAGCGCATCCGGTTGGCCTGCGGTGCGTGAAGGGGGGAGCCGCGGCGACGGGAGATGCTCAGCAGACCATACGAGATCTTGGCGTTACATGCCTAGTGCGTTACTCACGTGACTTGGGAGACTGTGCGGGGATGTGTCCGAAGATACCCGCAGCCGGGGACCGGACCGGCCCCCGGCCGATCGTTCCGGCTCCGGGCGCACCGGAGGCGGCGCCGGGAGCCGCTCAGCTCGCGCCGCCGAAGGCGCTGGGCAGTCGGACGCCCGCGGGCTCGGGGGGCCCGGCGGGCATGAACCAGTCCGAGCGGCGGATGTCGCGCAGGGCCTGTTTGCGCGTCTCCGGTGCCAGGCGCTCGATGTAGACCATGCCGTCGAGGTGGTCGGTCTCGTGCTGGAGGCAGCGGGCCATCAGCCCCGTGCCCTCCACGGTGACCGGCTCGTTGCGCAGGTCCACGCCCGTGACGACGGCGCGCTCGGCCCGTGCCGCCGGGTACCACAGCCGGGGGACCGACAGGCAGCCCTCGTCGCCCTCCTGGACCTCCTCCGACAGCTCGGCGATCCTCGGGTTGATCACGTAGCCGATCCGGCCCTCGACGTTGTAGCTGAACACGCGCAGGCCCACACCGATCTGGTTGGCGGCCAGACCCGCCCGCCCGGGGGCCTCGACCGTCTCCAGGAGGTCGTCCACCAGCGCCCGGGTGTGCTTGTCGAAGCGGGTGACGGGTGTGGTGGGCGTGACGAGGACGGGGTCGCCGAAACGGACGATGGGGCGCATGGTCATGTGCCCCAGGGTAGTCGGGAGCGTGCTCCCGGCGGTACGGAAGCGGAGGATCCGGACCCCGCGGGCTGCCCCGGGCGGCTCAGGCCGCGGCCAGGCCGGGGCGCAGGGAGTCGTCCAGCACCATCTCGATGTAGTCCAGGGCGGCCCTGCGCCGGGCCAGCGCGCTCTCGTACAGGGAGGGCGCGCTGGTGTTGCGCCGCACGCGCAGGCACTCGTTGACGATGCGCTGCCACCGGTCGGGGAAGGCGTGCAGGGCGTAGGCGCCCGCGCTGGTCTTGGAGGTGATCTCCCCGGTCTTGAGGGTGAAGTGCAGGCGGCTGACGCTCAGCACGCTCCAGGAGGGCGCCAGGGAGCCCAGGACGGCCAGGCCGCGCGGCGTGACCAGACGGCCCGCCTTCTCGCGCCAGCGCCGCCACTGCTCGTCCAGGGAGCCCAGCGACCAGGCGCGCAGGCTCTCGGGCTCGTCCCACACGTCCAGTTCGAGCGGGTGCGGGCCGCGCACGGCCACGCCGTGCTCGGCGAGGATGTGCCACGTGACGGGGTTGACGTCGGCGCTGGCCCGGTTGCGGAACCGGCCGCCGATCACCGAGGCGACCGGGCCGCAGGCCGCGGGGTCGCGGGTGAGGTCGTCCCAGGTGACGTGGATGCCGTTGAACTGGGGTCCGGCGGCGGCGGCGCGGGTGCGCGCGTGGACGCCTCGCAGCAGCTCCAGCTCGCGCCTGCCGGGCGTGTGGCCTGTGACGATCACGAAGTCGACGTCGCTGGCGTGCGGGCGGAAGTCGCCGAGGGCGACCGAACCGGTCAGGTAGAGGCCTTCGACCAGGCCGGGGGCCTCCTGGTCGGCGTACGCGAGAAAGGTCTGGGCCAGCGTCTGCACCCGAGGGTGGACGGCCATGCTCACTCCAGTCTGGATGGTTCGGTGCGGATCTGGGGGCGCGCTCCGTCCGGAGGTGCGGAGTCCGGTCGGGCTACGGCCCGGAGCGTTCCCGCGGCGTGTGCCGCCTGCGAGTACGCGCTCCATCGGTACCAAGTGTGAGCGGGCGGAGGGGTTCATGGCAAGTGATCGCGCCGGACCCGCATCCTGTCCCCCCACGTCAGGTGGTGTGCGGCTATGAGGGCTTGGGGGAGTGCGCACCCTTGACAGCGAGCGGTGCGATGTGCAAACGGGCCTCGCGCGCGTGCGGGGCGGTCCGGACCGGCCGGAGCGGGGCGCGACGGCCGGGCGGGGACGGGCGCCGGCGGAAAACGGTGCGCTCCGAAGGCGGGCGAAAATCCGAGTCCCCTCAGGCAGGAAGGCCGCCGCACATTCCGCCGCACGTGCATCCGCACTTGACGAATGCATGAAAAAATCTTTGTTGGGTATTTCTCTAGAGAGGTCGGGGCGAAAACGGTTATTCGCCCGCCGGGGAATGGGTGTGGTGTCCGCCATATCCCGCAGGGGGCCGGTTCCGGGACGGGGAGGGGGGAGCGGTTCGTCGGAGCAGGTAGGAGTGGTCGCCTCTCTCGGTCCCAAGGATAGTCCCTTCGTCCTCCCGGGCCCGTGAGTCCTACACCACTCTCCGCGGAAGTGGACACGTCCCGTTTTTTCGGCGATTGTTATGGTTCACGCAGACCTCCGGTGGTCATAACCACCACAGCCATTGTTCGCTTTTTTCCTCCGCGTAACACCGCACAACCCCCGTGAAACTGAGCCGCTTTACGCTCGGCGGGCAAGGGCAGTTCCCCCCTCAGATGTACCGAAGGAGACGTGCATGGTCCCGACGATGGTCCTCGTAGCCGACGACTCACGTGACACCCACCGCCGGGACGCCCTCTGGGGCCTGGCCGAAGCGGTGGCGAGCAGGGGAGAGGTGCCGGTGACCCCGGCCTTCGGCAGCCCCGACGACGTCGCCGCCACCGTCCACTCCGTCAGGGGGCCCAAGGTGGTCGTCCCCGCCTTCGTCGCGGGCGGCGACGTCGCCAGCGCCCGCCTGCTCACCCGGCTCCGCCTCGGCCGTACGAGCGACGCCTGCCAGACCCCGCCCCTGGGCGCGGTCCCGTCGATCGTGGCCGACCTGGCCGGGCGGCTGGCCGACTCCGGCTGGGGATCCTCCGACGGCGTGGTCCTGGCCGCCGACGGCACCACCGGCACCGAGGAGCGCCAGGTCGTCATGGACGTGGCGCGCATGCTCAGCCGTCGCCTCGACTCCCCGGTCCAGGTGGGCTACCTGCGTACCTGGGCGCCCTCGGTGGCCGACGCCGTCGACCGGCTGCGCCGCCACGGCCAGGACAACGTCGCCGTCGCCGCGTGGAGACTCGTGGACGGCCCCGACTTCGACCTGCTGCGCGGCCTGGACGTCACCGCGATCACCGAGCCCCTGTGGCCCTCCGAGCTGGTCGTGGACACCCTGCTCGCCCAGCACCGGGCGGTCAGGGGGCGCCTGGCCTGAGACCGCGGTTCCCGGCGGGCAGACGCCGAGGGTGACACCGTCGACCACGCGGGTCATCGGAGGAGTCCGGGGCGCCGCGGAGCCGTTACCGGGAGCGCGCGGATGGGTAGGGGGCAAACGGGCGGGAACTCCCCGCACCCACAAACACGGTATCCGTAACGCGCCGCCTTCCGCACGGCGCGGCAGCGACCGGACGCGACTCCTCCGGCGGCCCCCTTCTCCACCCGTCGGCGCGGAGGTTCCCCCGCGACCGGTCCGGGACCCGAACAGAGCCGGCGCGCCGCGGACCGTGCGCTCCGCGGTTCCGCCGATCCGTGAGGGCCCGCCCCGAACCGTCATCGACGCGAGCGAACCTAAGGTGGATGTATGAACGACGTCACAGCGCAGTTCGTCGATGGCCGGCAGCGTCGGCGTCTGGAACGGCGCTTCGGCAGCCACGTCGGCGAGTGGCTGACCGAACTCCCCGGAATCGTCTCCGGGCTCGCCTCCGAGTGGGGGCTGACCGTCGAGGGCCCGGCCCCCCACGGCCGGACCTCCGTCGTGGTCTGCGTCGTGCGCCCGGAGGGCGACCGCGCGGTCCTCAAGCTCTCCCCGGACACCGGCCTCGCCGCGTCCGAGGCACGGGTGCTGCGGATGTGGGAGAGCTCCGGGCGCGTGCCCCGGGTGTGGGAGGTCGACAACGCCCGTGGAGCCATCCTCATGGAGTGGATCGACGGCGACACCGTCGCGGAGGGCGGGAGGGTGCCGCCGATGGAGACCATCGGCGCGCTCATCTCCCAGCTGCACTCCGTCGAGGTGCCCCGGCGCGAACTGCTCGAACTGCGCCCGCTGACCTCGCGGGTGCAGTTCGTCTTCGACCTGTGGAACCGCGAGCGCGCCGAGGGGCCCGCTGCCGAGGTGGTGTCCGCGTCCGCCATGCACCAGGGCTTCTGCCGGGCCCGCGACCTGGCCAACGGCACGGTGGACATCGTGCCCGTCCACGGCGACCTGCACCCGGGCAACGTCATCGACGGCGGCCGGCGCGGTCTGGTGGCCGTCGACCCGCGCGCCTGCCTGGGCGACGCCGCGGTCGACGCCGTCGACTGGACCCTGTGGAAGGCCACCAGCCTGCCCGAGGTGGTGCGGCGAGTGGACGTGCTCTCCGGTGTCCTGGGCGTGGACGGCGACCGGATGATGGCGTGGGCGCGCGCGTTCGCGCCCTGCCTGGCGGTGGCCAAGGCCAACCGCGGCCAAGGCGGCACCGACGAGTTCGACATGCTCATCGAGCTCTCGGAGGGGGAGGCCTTCGTCCTGTGACCCGTGCCGGGCGGCCCCTGCGGCCGACCGCCCCGGCACGCGCCGACGGGTTCAGCCCTCCGGTTGGGCCGAGCCGGCCCTCTCGAAGCGGTAGCCCCGGCCCGCCTCCGTGATCAGGTAACGCGGGCACGCCGGGTCGGGCTCCAGCTTGCGGCGCAACTGCGCCATGTACACCCGCAGGTAGTTGGTCTCGCTCTGGTAGGCCGGGCCCCACACGTCGTGCAGGAGCTGGCGCTGGCTGACGAGCTGGCCCGCGTGCCTGGCCAGGATCTCCAGGATGTGCCACTCCGTCGGCGTGAGCCTGACCTCCTCGCCCTCCCGCAGCACCCGCTTGGCGCCCAGGTCCACTGTGAAGGAGGGCGTGCGCACCACCGGGGCCTCGTCCACGCGCAACGACCGCCGCTCCGCCGCGCGCATGCGGGCGAGCAGCTCGTCCATCCCGAACGGCTTGGTGACGTAGTCGTCGGCGCCCGAGTCCAGGCATCGCACCTTCTCCCCGGCCGAGTGACGCGCCGACAGCACGATGATCGGCACCTGCGACCAGCCGCGCAGCCGCTGTATGACCTCCATGCCCTCCATGTCGGGCAGACCCAGGTCGAGCAGGACCACGTCGGGGTGGTTGTCCGCGGCCAGCCGCAGCGCGGACGCCCCGTCGGCCGCGGTGTCCACGTCGTGCCCGCGCGCCCGCAGGTTGATCCGCATGGCCCGGATGATCTGCATGTCGTCGTCAACGACCAGGACCCGCATCGGTCCCCTCCCCGTCTCCGGTGTCCGTCTCGCTCTTCTCCACAGCACGGAGCGTGAACACCATGGTCAGGCCGCCACCGGGCGTGTCCTCGGGGTCGAGCCTGCCGTGCATCGCCTCAACGAAACCACGTGCGACCGCCAGGCCCAGACCCACCCCCGTGCCCTGGGGGGCGTCGCCCAGGCGCTGGAAGGCCTCGAACATGCGCTGTTTGCCCTCGTCGGAGACCCCGGGCCCGCGGTCCACCACGCGCAGTTGGACGCTGTCGCCGTGCGCGCTCGCCGAGACCAGCACCGGCAGGCGCGGGTCCGGGTTGTACCGGACCGCGTTGGAGATCACGTTGGCCACCGCCCGCTCCAGCAGCCCGGCGTCGGCGCGGACGCGGGGCAGTCGGTCGGGCACGTCCACCACGACCGCCTCGTGCGGCAGACCCAGCAGGGTGACGGGCACGACCTCCTCCAGACCCACCGCGCGGAGCTTGGGGCGCACGTTGTCGGTGTGCACCCGGCTCATGTCCAGCAGGTTGTCGATCAGCCGGTTGAGCCGGTCGGTGGACTCCTCCACCGTCTCCAGCAGGTCCTCGCGATCCTCCTCGGTGAGGGTGATGTCGGTGGCGCGCAGGCTCGACAGGCTCGCCTTGATCGAGGTCAGCGGGGTGCGCAGGTCGTGCGAGACCGCTGCCAGCAGCGCCGTGCGGATACGGTTGCCCGCCACCTGGCCGCGCGCCTCGGCCGCGTCCCACTCCAGCCTCTGGTGCTCCAGCGCGATGCCGATGTGCGCGGCGAAGGCCCGCAGCACGCCCCTGTCGGCGGCGGGCAGCACCCGGCCGCGCAGCGCCAACGCCAGGTTGTCGGAGATCGAGACCAGGACGTCGGACTCCTCGGGGGACTCGCACGCAGGGGCTCCGACGCTGTGCGCCGCCCGCCAGCGCTCGTCGTCCAGCCGCTCCAGCAGGGTCGCCGACTGCTGCCCGAAGGTCTCCCGGATCCGCCGCAGCAGGGCCTGGAGGGGCTCCTTGCCCGCCAGGACGCTGCTGGCCAGCAGCGTCACCGCGTCGGCCTCGGCCCGGGCGCGCGCGGCCTGCGCCGACCGGCGCGCCGCCATCTCCACCACGATCGCCACCAGTGCGCCCACCAGGGCGAACGCGGTCAGCGCCAGTATGTTGTCCAGCGACACCGGAGGGCGCCCGTGCAGTGGGGACAGCAGCACGGTGAGCAGCACCGCGCTCCACAGCGCCGACACCAGGGCGGGGCGCAGGCCGCCCACCGCCGCGGTGGCCACGGTGGCCAGCAGCAGGAGCATCGCGTCCGAGGCCGCGCCCACGTTCTCGAACAGGGGCAGCGCCATCACCAGCGACAGCAGGGTGGGCGCCAGCAGCGCCAGCGACCAGCCGGTCACCCGGCGGTGCTCGCCCAGCCCCCGACCGGGCGGCGGCAGCGGCCACCGGCCGCTGCCCACCCGCTCGTGGGTGACGATGTGCACGTCGATGTCCCCGGAGTCGCGCGCCACGATCGCCCCGACCCCTGGGCCGAACACGTACTGCCAGGTCCGGCGGCGCGAGGAGCCCAGCACGATCTGGGTGGCCTGCACGCCCCGCGCGAACTCCAGCAGCCCGGTCGGAACGTCGTTGCCGACCACCTGGTGGTAGGTGCCGCCCAGTTCCACGAGCAGTCTGCGCTGCCGCAGCAGGTCGTCGGTGGGCGCCTGCGCCATGCCGTTGGGCGGCACCACGTGCACCGCCAGCAGGTGGCTGGGCTGCGGGTGCCCGCCCCGCGAACGGTCGGCCACGCGGGAGGCCCGCCGGATCAGCGTCTCGCCCTCGGGGCCGCCGGTGAGCGCCACCACGACCCGCTCCCGTGCCTCCCAGGTCCGCCGGATCTCGTGCTCGCCGCGGTAGCGGGCCAGGCTCTCCTCCACCCGGTCCGCGGTCCACAGCAGCGCCAGCTCGCGCAGCGCCGCCAGGTTGCCCTCCCGGTAGTAGTCGGCCAGGGCCGCGTCCACGCTCTCGGCCGGGTGGATGTCGCCGCGCGCCATCCTGCGGCGCAGCTCCTGGGGGGTGACGTCCACGAGTTCGACCTCCGCGGCGCGGCGCACCACGTGGTCGGGGACGGTCTGCCGGGGGCGCGCGCCGGTGATCTGGTGGACCACGTCGTTGAGGGACTCCAGGTGGTGGATGCCCACGGTGGACAGCACGTCGACGCCCGCCTCCAGCAACTCCTCCACGTCCTGCCAGCGGGTGGGGTTGGGCGAGCCGGGCGGGTTGGCGCGGGCGAGGTCGTCGACCAGCGCCGTCTGCGGAGCGCGCGCGATCACGGCCGCGGTGTCCACCGAACCGGACGGCAGCGGTGGAACCCGCTCCAGGCCCTCCAGGAGCGCGGAGGTCCGTGCCCGGCGGTGGGTGTGGGCGGCGGCGACCACGACGTCCGTGCCGCGCTCGGCCCGGCGGCGGGCCTCGGCCAGGGCGTTGTGCGTGGTGCCGACGCCCGGGGCCGATCCCAGGTAGATGCGGAGCTTTCCTCGTGCCACGGCATCCATTGTCGTGGCAGAGGAGGGCTGCCGCGGCCGGTTGCGGCCTCGGGCACGACGCGGCGGTCCCGGTCGGCGATACTGGGGGTGACATCCCGGCGCACCCGCCCGGGCGCCCCCACGGGGACGGGGCGGTGCCCGGCCGCCGCGCGCGGCCGACGAGCATTGGTGAGGAGGCGCGGCGTCCGTCCGCCGGGCGGGCCGACGCCGCGGAGCCGATGACCTATCCCCCCGACGACGGTTCGTTCCCCGGTCCCCCCGGCGGGGAGCCCTTCCCCGGACAGCCTGGACAGCCCCCTCCGGTACAGCCGCCCCGGTCGGGCTCTCCCGGGCGGCCGCAGCCGGGTCCGGGGACCACGGGCGGCTTCCCGGGGCCGCCGGGGCAGCCTCCGGGCGGTGGGCCGCCCCACGGACCCGGCCACTCCCACGTCCCGCCAGCCCAACCCGGGTACGGCGTGCCCGGGGGCGCGCCGCCGCCCGTCCCCGGCCACCCGGGGCGGCCCGGTCCGCCCCGGAGTCCCCGCAGGGGCCCGCTCGTCGGCGGCGCCGCCGCGGCGGTCCTGCTGGCGGTCTCCCTCGGCGTCGTGGTGTGGGACATCGCCGACGACCGCCCCTACGCGGAGCTGCCCGGCTGCGGACGGCTGCTGCCCGCCGAGCTGGTGGACTCCGTGCCCGGCACCGAGAGCCCCCGAGCCGAGGGCGAGTACACCGCCGTCGAGGACGACGAACCGGGGTACCTGGACGGGGAGGGCCTCCTGGGCTACCTCAGCTGCAGCGTCGGGAACGTCGACGGCTACCCCGTACACGTCATCGTCTCCCTCTTCGACTACGAGGACGGAGGGGAGGCCGTCGAGAGGCTCCACGGGGACCTGGAGGACGAACTCCGCGACCGTGAGGCGGGACACCACGCGGAGGAGGCGGCGGTCCTGGACTGGCGTCCCGTGTCCGCGGGCGACACCGGGTACGCGGTCCTCGTCGAGGGCGACGAGCACAGCGACGCGGACGCCTATGGCGCGGTGTTCTTCGCCACCGTCAACGTGACGGTCTCGGTCTCCTACACCCTCGGCGGCGACGAAGGCGTCGGCGCCGGGGCGCTGGACTTCCTCGCCGACTTCGCCGGACGGGTGGAGCGCCGGCTCTCCCGCGAGGGAGAACGGGCCTGAGGCGCTCCCGGGGGCGGGCGACCGCCCCCGGTCCCCGGCCGCAGCGCCCTACGGGGAGGGGATGAGCTTGCCCGGGTTCAGGATCCCCCGCGGGTCCAGCGCGGCCTTGACCGCGCGCAGCACCTCCCCGCCCAGGGGACCGATCTCCGAGGCCATCCACGGCAGGTGGTCGGTCCCCACCGCGTGGTGGTGGGTGATCGTCCCGCCGTTGGCGGCGATCGCCTCCGAGGCGGCCCGCTTGGCCCGTCCCCAGCGCTCCAGCGGCGCGGACCCGGCCGCCGTGACCACCGTGAAGTACAGCGAGGCGCCAGTGGGGTAGGTGTGCGACACGTGGCACATCACCACGGCGCCGCCCTCCCCGTCCTCCAGCGCCCCGGTGAGCGCGCCGGAGACCGCCGCGTACAGCGGGAGCAGGCCGCTCCACGGGGCGGCGGTCTCCAGGGTCTCTGCCAGCACCCCGGCCGACAGCAGGGAGTCGCGCAGGTAGGGCGCGGAGAACCTGTCGTCCCGCCAGCGCGCCACCGGCCCGGGGCCCAGCGGGGCGCCGCCCGCCCCGGCCATGGCCTCCCACGCCGAGGCCGCGCGGACCTCCACCTCGGCGCCGGTGCCCTCGAACCCCAGGACCGCCTGGCAGCCGGGCGCGGCCTCGTGTCCTCCCACGGCCGCTCCCACGAAGGTCTCCGCCTCGTCCAGGACCCGCGCCATGGTCGGCCGGATCCCGGACTGGGCCAGGGTCCGCAGCGCGCCCACTCCCGTCGCGAAGTCGGGGAAGGCCCACGCCTCGTCCAGGACGCGCTCGGGGCGGCGGCGGATCCGCAGCCCCACCTCGGTGATCACGCCCAGCGTCCCCTCCGATCCCAGCAGCAGGCGGCCCAGGTCCGGCCCGGCCGCCGATGCGGGCGGGCCGCCCGTGTCCAGGGTGCCGCGCGGGGTGGCCGCGCGCAGAGAGAGCACCATGTCCTCGAAGCGGCCGTACCCCGAGGATGCCTGTCCGCTGGAACGGGTGGCCGCGTAGCCGCCGACGCTCGCGTACTCGTAGCTCTGCGGCAGGTGTCCGAGCGTGCATCCGTGCTCGGCGAGCAGCGCCTCGGCGCGCGGGGTGCGCACGCCCGCGCCCAGGACGGCGGTCATGGACTCGGTGTCCACCGACACCAGCCGGTCCAGGCGGCGCAGGTCCAGGCTGACCACGGAGCGCAGGCCGCCGCGCAGGGGCGCGACCCCGCCCACGACGCTGGTGCCGCCGCCGAAGGGCACCACGGCCACGCGCTCGGCCGAGCACACCTCCAGGACGCGCCGGACCTGGTCGTGGTCGGCGGGGTACAGGACGGCGTCCGGCGCGGGGTCGGCCCTACCCGCGCGGCGCAGCAGCAGGTCGGGGGTGCTCTTACCGCCGCTGTGGCGAAGCCGGGCGGCGTCCCCCTCGTCCAGGTGGTCGGGCCCGACCGCACCGGCGAGCAGTCCGCGCAGCCGCTGGCCCAGCCGCGAGGGGGGCAGTTCCACCCGCTCCTCGGGGACGGGGGGCAGGTCCGCCAGAGGGGATCGCAGCACCTGGGAGACCAGCTCCCGCAGGCCGGGGTCCAGCGCGCGCGCCCGGGCGGGGTCGCCCCACCCGAACCAGCTCATCTCGGGCGCCGCCCCTGGGGAGGTGTCGTCAGTCATGCTCTACAGTTTTACATATGGCGTCAATACGTAACGTTGAAGACCGCATCCTGGACGCGGCCCGCGCCTGCGTCGAGGCGTTCGGGGTGCGCCGCACCACCCTGACCGACGTGGCGCGTCGCGCCGGGGTGAGCCGCCCCACCGTGTACCGGCGCTGGCCCGACGCGACCGCGCTCGTGGCCGACCTGCTCACCCGGGAGCTGCGGCGCGTCCTCGCGGATCAGGGGGAGGGCCCCGGCGGGCCCGCCGGGGAGGACGTGCGCGCCCGGCTGGTCCGGCACGCTGCCGGGGTCGCCCGCGCGCTGCTCGCCCATCCGCTGTTCGTCCGGATCGTGGACACCGAGCCCGAGCTCCTGGCCACCTACACCTTCCAGCGCCTGGGCGCCAGCCACCGCGCGGCCCTCGAACTGGTCGAGCCGGTCGTGGCCGAGGGCCAGCGCGACGGGTCGGTGCGCGCGGGAGACCCCGCGGTGCTGGCCCGCCTCGTGCTTGTCACCGTCCAGGGCACGGTCACCTCCCGCCGCCTGTTCGCCGACGTCACCGACGAGTCCGGCCTCGTCGACGAGCTCGCCGCCCTCCTGGACGGCTACCTCCGCCCGCCGAACCAGGAGAGCCCGTGAACCCCGAGGTCCGCACATCCTCCTCCCTCAACGCCTCCCGGCGCGCGGCCGACCTCGCCGCGCTGGAGCACGGCCCCCGGATCGACCTCCTCGTCGTCGGCGGGGGAGTGACGGGCGCCGGAGTCGCGCTCGACGCCGCCGCGCGCGGCCTGTCCACCGTCCTGGTCGAACGCCACGACCTGGCCTTCGGCACCAGCCGCTGGAGCTCCAAGCTGGTCCACGGCGGCCTGCGCTACCTGGCCAGGGGACAGGTCGCCATCGCCTACGAGAGCGCCCGCGAGCGCGACGTCCTCATGCGGGTCACCGCGCCCCACCTGGTGCGGCCCCTGCCCATGGTCGTCCCCGTCCACCGGGGGACCGGGCTCGCGCGCGCACTGCTCGTCCGCTCCGGGGCGGGCGCGGGCGACCTGCTGCGGATCATGGCCGGGACCCCCGGCGGCGTGCTTCCCCGGCCCCGCTTGGTCGGCCCGCACCAGACCCTGCGCCTGCTCCCGGCCGTCGCGCGTAGGGGGCTCCTCGGCGGCGTCGTCTCCTTCGACGGCCAGCTCGTGGACGACGCCCGCCTCGTGGTGGCCCTGGCCCGCACCGCCGCCCGCGAGGGCGCCCGGATCCTCACCCGCTGCTCGGCCGAGAGCCTGGCCGCCGACGGCGCCGTCCTGCGCGACGGGGTGACGGGCCGGATCGTCCCCGTGCGCCCGCGCGCGATCGTCAACGCCACCGGGGTCCACGCCGACCGGCTCGACCCCCACGTGCGGCTGAGCCCCAGCCGGGGCAGCCACCTGGTGCTCGACGGCGCGGCTCTGGGACGCCCCCGGGCCGCGCTCACCGTGCCGATCGACGGCGGCGCCAGCCGCTTCGTGTTCGCGCTGCCCCAGCCGGACGGCCGGGTCCTGGCCGGGCTCACCGACGAACCCGTGGACGGCCCCGTGCCGGACGTGCCCGAGGCGCTCGACGGCGACGTGGACTTCCTGCTGGGCCAGTTCAACCGGGCCCTGGAGACCCGCCTGGAGCGCGCTGACGTCCTGGGCGCCTTCGCCGGGCTGCGCCCGCTGGTGCACGGGGACGGGGAAAGCGCCGACCTGTCCCGCGAGCACGCCGTCACGGTCGCCCCGAACGGCACCGTCACCGTGGTCGGCGGCAAGCTCACCACCTACCGCGCCATGGCAGAGCAGGCAGTCGACGCCGCCGTGCGCTCCCGCGGGCTGTCCGCGGGCCCCTGCCGGACCCGCGCGCTGCCCCTGGTCGGCGCCGCCCCGCGCGAGGAACTCGACGCCGTTGCCGCCCCGCGCCGCCTGGTGGCCAGGTACGGCACCGAAGCGGTCGCCGTGCTGGCCGAGGCCGACGCCGCCCCGGAGCTGCTCGCCCCCATCGTCCGCGGGGTCACCGGGGCCGAACTCCGCTTCGGGGTGCGCCACGAGGGGGCCATGGACGCCGACGACCTGCTGGACCGCCGCACCAGGGTCGGGCTCGTCCCCGCCGAGCGCTCCGCGGCCGAGGCCGCCGCCCAGGAGGCGCTCGGGGCCGTGGGCTGAACGGCGGGCCGGACCGGGGGCGGCGGGCCGGAGAACGCGCGGGATTTCGGGGACTCACCACACCCGCATCCCCTGTCCCACAGGGTTCTGATCGCGTAAGGTCG
>NZ_LEKI01000134.1:0-16082 GCF_001029525.1 Nocardiopsis sp. RV163
CTACCTCACCAACGCCGACGACATCCAGATCAAGATGGCCCAGGGCGCCAAGCCCGGTCTGGGCGACCCACGGGTAGACCTTGTGGCCGGGCAGCTGGCCGCCCTCGCCGGGCTTGGCGCCCTGGGCCATCTTGATCTGGATGTCGTCGGCGTTGGTGAGGTAGTGCGAGGTGACGCCGAAGCGGCCGGAGGCGACCTGCTTGATGGAGCTGCGCCGCAGGTCCCCGTTGGCGTCGGGGGTGAAGCGGTCGGGGTCCTCTCCGCCCTCGCCGGTGTTGGACTTGCCGCCGAGGCGGTTCATCGCGATGGCGAGGGTCTGGTGGGCCTCCGCGGAGATGGAGCCGTAGGACATGGCTCCGGTGGAGAAGCGCTTGACGATCTCCGAGACGGGTTCGACCTCGTCGACGGGCACGGGCTCGCGCACGCCGTCCTTGAAGCGCAGGAGACCGCGCAGGGTCATGAGCTTCTGGGACTGGTCGTCGATCTGGGAGGTGTACTCCTTGAAGATCTCGTACCGGCGGGTGCGGGTGGAGTGCTGGAGCTTGAAGACTGTCTCGGGGCTGAACAGGTGCGGTTCGCCCTCGCGGCGCCACTGGTACTCGCCGCCGACCTCCAGGCGCCGGTGGGCGCTGGGGTTGGGGGTGTGGGCGCTGCGGTGGCGGATGGCGACCTCCTCGGCGAGGACGTCGAAGCCGACGCCGCCCAGGCGGGAGGTGGTGCCGGTGAAGCAGCGGTCGATGACCTCGGCGCCCAGGCCCAGTGCCTCGAAGATCTGGGCTCCGGTGTAGGAGCTGACCGTGGACACGCCGATCTTGGACATGATCTTCAGGACGCCCTTGCCGAACGCCTTGACGGTGTTGCGGACGGCCTGGTCGGCGTCGACGCCGCCGAGGCTTCCGCGTTCCACGAGGTCGCGGACGGTGGCCAGCGCCAGGTAGGGGCTGACCGCGGAGGCGCCGTAACCGATGAGCAGGGCGACGTGGTGGCACTCGCGCACGTCGGCGGCCTCGATGAGGAGGCCGACCTCGGTACGGGTCTTCTCACGGACGAGGTGGTGGTGGACCGAGCCGGTGAGCAGCAGCGACGGGATGGGCGCGCGGTCGGCGTCGGCGCCGCGGTCGCTGAGCACGAGGATGTGGGCGCCGTCGGCGATGGCGGCGGAGACCTCGGTGTTGATCTGCTCCAGGCGTGCGGAGAGGGCGTCGCCGCCGCCTTCGACGGGGTAGGTGCCGTCGACGGTGAAGGGCTTCAGGGCCGGGTTGTCCTGTCCGGCGGCGACGATGGCTGCCAGTTCGGCCTGGTCGACGACCGGGGTGGGCAGGACGAGGCGCTGGGTGCTGCCGGGTGCGGCGTCGAGGATGTTGTGCTCGGCGCCCAGGAGTGTGGCCAGGCTGGTGACCATCTCCTCGCGGATGGCGTCCAGGGGCGGGTTGGTGACCTGGGCGAAGTTCTGCGAGAAGTAGTCGAAGAGCTGGCGGGAGCGCTCGGAGAGCGCGGCCACCGGGGTGTCGGTGCCCATGGAACCGATGGGTTCGGCGCCGGTGCGGGCCATGGGGGTGAGGATGACGCGCAGTTCCTCCTCGGTGTAGCCGAAGACCTGCTGGGCGCGCTGGAGTTCGGTGACCGGGGCGGGCTGGGCGTCGGGCAGGTCGGCCAGGCGCAGGACGCCGGTGTCGATCCACTCCTGGTAGGGGTGCTGGGCGGCGAGTTCGGCCTTGATCTCCTCGTCCTCGACGATGCGCCCCTGCGCGGTGTCGACGACGAAGATGCGGCCGGGCTGGAGGCGTCCCTTGCGCACGACGGCGGCGGGGTCGATGTCCAGGACGCCGGCCTCGCTGGCGAGGACGACGAGGCCGTCCTCGGTGACCCAGTAGCGTCCGGGGCGCAGGCCGTTGCGGTCCAGGACCGCGCCGACGACGGTGCCGTCGGTGAAGGACACCGAGGCGGGGCCGTCCCAGGGCTCCATGAGGGTGGAGTGGTACTCGTAGAAGGCCCGGACGGCCGGGTCCATCTCGGTGTGGTTCTCCCAGGGCTCGGGGATCATCATGAGCACCGCGTGCGGCAGGGAGCGTCCGCCCAGGTGGAGCAGTTCCAGGGCGTCGTCGAAGGACGCGGTGTCGGAGTCGTCGGGGTCGACGATGGGGAAGATCCGGTCGAGCTCGCCGGGGATGAGGTCGCTGGCGAGCTTGGCCTCGCGCGCCCGCATCATGTTGCGGTTGCCCTTGACGGTGTTGATCTCGCCGTTGTGCGCGACGTAGCGGAACGGATGGGCGAGCGGCCAGGACGGGAAGGTGTTGGTGGAGAAGCGGGAGTGGACCAGGGCGAGGCCGGAGGCGTAGCGCCGGTCGGACAGGTCTGGGAAGAACGGCTCCAGCTGCGGGGTGGTGAGCATGCCCTTGTAGGCGATGGTGCGCGGGGACAGGCTCGGGAAGTAGACGTCGCTCTCGTGCTCGGCGCGCTTGCGTACGCAGTAGGCGTGGCGCTCCAGCTCGATGCCGGTGAGGCCCTCGGTCGCGGTGCCGGGGGTGCCCGTGATGAAGAGCTGCCCGAAGTAGGGCATGGCCTGGCGGGCGGCGGGACCGCTGTACTGGGGCTCGAAGGGCAGTTCGCGCCAGCCGAGCAGGGTCAGGCCCTCTTCGGCGACGATGGCGTTGATGCGCTCGACGGCGGCGGCGCGCTCGGCCGCGTCGGCGGGCAGGAACCCGATGCCGGTGGCGTAGGCGCCCGCCTGGGGCAGGGTGAAGTCGCAGACCTCGGTGTAGAGCTCGTGCGGGATCTGGGTGAGGATGCCCGCGCCGTCTCCGTCGTCGGGGTCGGCACCGGAGGCTCCGCGGTGGTCGAGGTTGCGGAGTACGGTGAGCGCCTTCTCGACGATGTCGTGGCTACGACGTCCAGTGAGGTCGGCGACGAAGCCCACACCGCAGGCGTCGTGCTCGAAAGCGGGGTCGTACAGGCCCTGGGAAGTGGTCTCGGGGTTCGTTCGGACGGACGAACGCCGCACCTGGCCAGCAGGCATCTACCCTCCTGTCGTCTTGCGTCGGCTTCGTGAAAAGCGCATCCGGGACGACGTTGGCCCTGCTGCGTGCGGATGGAGTTGTGTCGCCGCGTGGTGCGGCGGTGGCCGCCGTCGGGCGCCGTGGCCGCCTCCGTCGTGCGGCCACGTCCTCGTGGTCGCCGGTGGCGGGTGGGGTCGCCCGTGACGGGCAGGTTCTCTTATACACGCCGGTCCAGCCGCGACGTTAATCGCAGGTCTAGACCATGTGGCGCCGCGGTGCGCCGGTGGCCCCTGGCCGCGCCCCCGTGTGCGGGCTCGGGCGCGCTCCGGGAGAGGTTCCCGGTGTGGGCTGGCCTAGCGGGTTTTTCCACGAGGAAACCCCGCTAAACCTCCTAAAGAGGCCGAAACACCAACTTTGAAGGTGGGGAACGCCACTTCGGTCACGCGGGCGCAACACGCCGCACGCCCACATTACCCCGGTGTTAATCGCGCCCCCAAGGGGGCGGGGGGCGGGTCCGTGAGTGATATCCCCCTCACCGGGCGGCGCCGCTGACCTGGGTGGCGGCGGGCCGCGCGCCGCCCCCGCGCCCGTGGGACGATCGGTGCATGCACGCGACTCCTCCGGGCCCGGACGGCCCCCCTTCCGCTGCCTCCGGGCGGGTGCCGGTCGCGGACGGCGACTCCGCCCGCGCCGACCGCTCCCTCGACGGCCCGCCGCCCCTTCCCGAGCCCGCCGCGGAGCTGCTGCGCGGTCACGGCGTGGACGCGCCCCGGCTGCGCCGCGTGCTGGCGCTGCTCTCGGACGGGCGCGAGTGGGAGGCGAACGCGCTGGTGCGCGCCAGCGGCGTCGCGTACGCGCTGGTGTCATCGCTGATGGCGGCCCTGACTGAGGCCGGTGAGCTGGCGCCCGGGGACGGCCGGGGCCGGGTGCGCCTGGTGCGGCCCGGGCGCTACGCGGGCGCGGCCGGGGAGGAACCCGCCGACCCGGTGGCCCACCTGCTCCCCCGCTACTCCCGGGCGCTGGCGGAGCTGGCGCGGGCCGTGGAGGCGGGGCCCGCCTCTGACCTGGACCTGGACCACGTCGCCGCGACGGCGGAGACCGCTCTGCGCCGGGCGCTGCTGCTGTCCACCCGGTTCGACCTGCGCGACCGGACGCTCCTGTGCGTGGGCGACCACGACCTGACCTCGGTGGCGCTGACCCTGGTCTGCCCGGGCGCCCGGGCGCAGGTCGTGGACATCGACGAGCGGGTCCTGGCCCACATCGACGCGCTGGCGGCCGATCTGGGGCTGGCGGTGCGCACGCACGCCGCGGACCTGCGCCTGGGGCTGCCGCCCGCGGTGCGCGGCGGCGCGGACGTGGTGTTCACCGATCCCCCCTACACGCCCGACGGGGTGGAGCTGTTCGTGCGGCGCGGTGTGGAGGGGATGGCCGATCCCCGCCGGGGCCGGGTGCTGGTGGCCTACGGGGCCAGTGAGACCACACCGCGGCTGGCCGCGGCCACGCAGGCGCGGCTGGTGCGGATGGACCTGCTGCTGGAGGCGGTATGGCCGGACTTCAACCGCTACCACGGGGCCGAGTCGATCGGCGCGGCCTCCGACCTGTACGTGCTGCGGCCGCTGGCTCGCGCGCTGCCCGCTCCGTCCGGCGAGGTGGCGCGCGTGTACAGCCAGGGGGTGAACGCCAAGGAGGCCCGGGGCGGTCTGGACGCCGTCCGGGCCCGCGCGGCGCTGGACCGGGTGGCCGAGGAGACCGCGGGTACCGGTGGAGCCGGGGAGGCCGCCGCTGACCGCGCGCCGACGCTGGTGGGCGCGTGGCCGGGCGAGGTCGCCGGGGCGGGGCGGGTGCGTCTGTCCACGTGGCTGGAGGCGCCCGGGCAGGGCGGCGGCCGCTCGGTGGTCAATCTCACGGGCGGGTGGGACCGCTGGGCGGCGCGCGCGGCCCTGGCCGCCGCCGGGGACACCGTGTACGTGCTGGTGCCGTCCTCGGCGGCGTGCGTGCGCGACGAGGCGGGGCAGCGGGGGCTTCGCGCACTGGTGGAGCCGCGTTTCGGGGTGCGGTTCCTGCGCGGTTTCGGCGCGGACGACCTGACCGCGGTGCGGCTGATCCGGCGCCCGGACGCCGACTCGGCGGTGGAGCGGCTGCTGGTGTACGTGCAGGAGAGGGCGCACGGCACGCTCACCGCGACTCTGCGGGCGGGGCTGGTGGAGGTGTCGGCGCGGCTGGAGAACCCGGTCAACAAGCGCACGGCGCGCCACGCGGTGGCCGCGGCGCCGGGGTGGGTGTCCGGGCACACCCTGCTGGACCTGCCCGAGCACCGGTTCGGTGAGCTGCGCGGGGTCGCGGCCGACCTCCTGGAGCGGGTGGGGTCCTCCCCGGCCTGACGCTGTACCGGCCCGCCCCCTGGGCCGATCGCAGTTCGGGGTCCTTGCGTCACACCAGCAACGGCTCCGGCCAGCCAACGGGCTGTCGCGTGCCCGTCCCGGAGACGGCGAAGGGGCCTACGGCGGTGCCGCGGGCCCCTTCGTGTGTGCGGGCAAGGCTCAGCCGGTGCCGGTGGCCCCGGGCAGCTCCGTACCCGTGCCCTCGGTACCGGTCACACTCTCGCCTTCGACGCCGCTGCCGTCGGTGCCCGTTCCGTCGGTTCCCAGGCCCTCGGTGCCCGTGCCATCCGTGCCGGTTCCCCCGGTCCCGGTGCCCTCGGTGCCCTCCGTCGTCCCCTCGGTCCCGCCGCCGGTGGTGCCCTCCTGCTGCACCATGCGCCGGTAGAGGGGGTCGCGGAAGTTGGCCAGCGCCACGAGCGGCCCGGACAGGCTGACCCTGTCCTCCACCGACTCGGATTCGGTGGGCTGCACCCACACCAGGACGAGGTAGTGGCCGCTGACGACGGCGTCGCTGGCGCTGTAGCCGCCGCCCAGGCGGTCGAAGGGCTCGGCGCCGGACGGCGAGAGTACGAAGCCGGGGTCGCGGGCGCCCTCCCCCTCGGGTTCGGCTAGCGCCGCGGCGACCGCCCGGCTGCCCTCGACGTCGGCGAGGTTGAACACGGCCACGACGCCGAAGTAGGTGTCGGACACGTAGGTGGCGCGCCCGGCCTGGGTGCAGTCGGCCTCGGCCAGGGCGGCCTTGGCGGGCTCGCCCCACACCGCGGCGGCGCAGTCCTCGGCCAGGACCGATTCGCCCAGGGCGAAGTCGATGCTCTGGCTGGAGATCTCGGCGTTGCGGTCCCCGAACAGCTCGTTCTCGTTGAGGGGGCGGCTGTCGGCCTCGCGGGTGGCGAGCACCTCGTTCATGCTGCCGGCGTCGACGACCCGGTACACGGCGGGGCGGGTCTGGGGGGCGGCCTGCCCCTCGCCGCCCTCCCCCGCGTCGAGGTACAGGAACACGCCGAGGGCGGTCAGCGCCACGACCAGCACTCCGGCCACGATGGCGATGAGGGGGCCCAGGCGCCTGGACTCCTTCTTCCTGCGCCCCCCGGCCCGTCGGCGCCCGCCCTCCCGGGAGGAGCGCCCCTCGGACTCGGTGTCGGGCTCGCTGGTCTTCCTCCGACGCCCCGCGGGTCCGGACGCCGACGGTTCAGAAGGGGACACCCAATGGACCTTTCCTCGGATGCGGTCCGGCCCGCGCGTACGCGGGCCGGACCGGTGTGTTCGGGGGTGTGTGAGGCCGGGAATCCTCGCCGCGCCTCGTGTGACCTAGGGTCGGTCTGTCGCAGATCCTATCGGGGCCTCCGACGGGCCCGGACAGACTACTCCTCGGCCTGCTCCGCCGCCTGGTCCACGGCCACGACCTCCTCGTAGACGTAGCGCGCCGCGTTCATGGAGGCCACGCTCAGCGTCGCCATGTCGGTGTCGTCCCCGGGCGGGGAGCCGTCGGTGTCGGCCACCCAGAACACGGCCAGGTAGTGGCCCATGACCTGGGTCGTGGCCTGGCTGTAACCGTCCCGGAGGCCGGGGACCTCGTCGCCGGTCTGCGTGAGCAGGAACCCGGTGCCGCTCTCGGCGTTGGTCGGGTCCAGTTCGCGCTCGACCTCGGCCGCGGCCTCGGCGTTGGCCAGGTCGAACAGGGTGAACTGGGCCACGTGCTGCTCGTCGCCGTCGGTGTACACGCCGGAGGCGGCCTGGACGCAGTTGGCGTCGATCAGGCTCTGGCCGAGTTCCTCGCCCCACACCAGGGAGGTGCAGGAGTCGGTGATCGAGCCCTGGCGCAGTTCCAGGTTCACGTCGTCCAGACCGATCTCGCGGACCGGATCGAAGACGCTCTCCTCGGTCATCGCTTCGGTGCCCTCGGGGCGCTCGTTGATGGCGCCGAAGACGTCCTCGCGGTTGGGCTCGGACAGGTACAGCTCCGGGGTCAGGGTGCTGTGCCCCTCAGGCGGGGCCACGACCGTGTCGTCCCCGCCCGCGACGGCACCGCCGTTCCCGGCGAAGAGCTGGTAGGACAGCAGGCCGAGGAGGGCGACCAGCGCGACGCTGAACGCTCCGAGCAGGAGGCCGAGCACGGCGGTGCCGCGCTTGCGCTTGCTCTGCTCGGCGAGGGTGTACACGATCTGGTTGGGGCGGTCGCCCAGGACCGAGACCCTCTTGATAGCGGCGGCGGAGAAGGCCGAGACCTTGTTCACCCCCGTGGCTCCGGCCCGCCTGCCTCCGGCGGCCCGGTTGCCCGGGGCCCTGCGGCGGGAGGAGCCGCGGGCCCCGCCCCCCTTCCTGCGGCGCGGGGCGCGGCCGCCGGTGTCCTCGGCGCCGTCCGCGTCGGCGCCGTCGGCGCCCTCTCCCCCGTCGTAGGCGTCCTCGTCGTAGGACGCGTCGTCATAGGGTCCGTCGTCGTAGCCGTCGTCGGCGGGGCGGGTGTGGCCGTACTCCGCGGAGAAGTCCTCCTCGGGGTCGTAGGCCTCCTCGTCCCGGTCCAGGATCTGGTCGTCGGCGCGGTCCTCGGTGCGGGCGCTTTGGGCGCGGCGGCCTCTGCGGCCGTACCCGGACTCAGCTCTGCTCACGGTCTTTCTCAATCGTCAACCCGTGGTCTGCTCGAAAGGTACAGGGGCCCAGATGCGTGTCCGGACACGGCCGGTCCACGCGGCTTCCCTGTGTCTACTCGGGCTTCGTCCCGGGTTCGGTTCCCGTGTCCCCGGCGTCCCTGTCGGTCGAGCCCTCGCTACTAGATCGTTCAGGGCTCGGGTGGTATTCCGTCCCCGCCTCCCGTGAGCTGGAGCTTTGCGAACCGACACGCGATTCCTCGCTGTCCAGGGCGCTGTAGACGGTGCCGTCGTCACGCGTCTCACCGTCGGTTGTGGGCCCGAACACCTGGGTTCCGGCGTCGTGGCCGTGGGGGACGACGGCGCTGGAGAAGGAGTCGATGCGCCGTCCCGCCCACACGAAGTAGGCCAGGGCCGCGAGGAGGACCAGGAGGGAGGTCCAGTTGTTCAGGCGCAGGCCCAGGAAGTCGTTGGCCGGGTCCACGCGCAGGTACTCGATCCAGAACCGGCCCGCGCAGTAGCCCGCGACGTAGAGGGCGAACAGGCGCCCTCCCTGGAGGGAGCGCTCGTAGCGCCGTCCCGCCCAGGCCAGCAGGACGGCCAGGCCCAGGCACCACAGGGACTCGTAGAGGAAGGTGGGGTGGTAGGTGCTCACACCCAGTTCCATGCCCGGGCGCAGGGCGCCGTTGGGGTAGGGGGTGATCTCCACGGCCCAGGGCAGGTCGGTGGGCCTGCCGAACAGTTCCTGGTTGAAGTAGTTGCCCCAGCGGCCCAACGCCTGGGCCAGGGGGATGGTGGGGGCGATGGCGAAGGAGAGCTTGGACATGGACAGGCCGCGCTTGCGGGCCACCAGCCACACGCCCAGGGCGCCCATGGGGATGGCTCCCCAGATACCGAGCCCGCCCTCCCAGATGTACAGGGCGCGGATGGGCTCGCGGCCCTCGGCGAAGTACAACTGCGCGTCGCTGATGACGTGGTAGAGGCGTCCGCCGATCAGGCCCAGGACCACGGCCCACACGGCCATGTCCATGATGGTGCCCTTCTCACCGCCCATGGCGGCCCAGCGCCGCTCGCTCCACAGCACCGCGACGATGACTCCGGCGAGGATGCACAGGGCGTAGAAGTGGATCTGCAGCAGCCCGATGGGGATGGAGTTGACCTGCGGGCTGGGGAAGGCCGCGAGGGCCCGGCCGAACTCGACCGCGCCCTCCGTGGCTGTCGACGACAATGTCACTGGTCTGCTCTCGGGTTCGCCCCGCGTGCGGGGGTGTCTTCGGGGATGGCTACTCCGCGCCACCCCCGTCGCCTGTGGGTTGGGTGTCGACCTCGCCGGGCTCCGCTGAGGCGATCGCCTCGTTGAGGCCCCGGGCGGTCATGGCGGTGTCGTTGTCGAGCAACTCACCGTTGATGTAGACGGAGGGCGTTCCGCGGAAGGCGTTGTCTCCGCTGTAGCGAGTGTAGGCGTTCCCGGTGGCTTCGATGATCTGGCCCGTGTACGTCCCCTCCAGGAACGAGGGGTCGTGGCCGTGCTCGGCGCCCCAGGCCAGCAGGTCGGAAAGCACCATGGTGGCGAGGGTCTCCTCGCCGATCTGCGCCACGGCGTCCTCGGTCAGGGCGGGCAGGAACTCCTCGGTGAACCGGGAGACCACTGCGGCCTCGTCGTCCACCCGCTGGTCGAACCGCTCCTGCTGCTCCGGGGTGGGGTCGGTCTCGGCGAACCACTCCTTGAGCTGGTCGACGGTGAAGCCCTCGGTGCGCTCGGTGGGCTGGTTCTCGAAGAGGATGTCGTTGTAGCGCACGAACCGGTCGTGTTCGGCGGCGGCGCGGGCGGCGGCCCCCGCGCGCAGCGAGTTGCTGCTCAGGGGCACCGGCTGCTGGGCGAAGATGCTGACAGGCCGGTAGTGGACGATGGCCTCGCCCTGGGCGGCGTTCTCCTTGAGGACGCCGCCGTTGAGGAGTTCGAACTGGCGGCAGGCGGGGCACTGGTAGTCGGCGTAGACCTCGACGACGGGGGCCGAGGCCCCCTCCCGGGCCATGACGACGCTGCCGTCCTGCTGGAGGGTGGTCGGAGCCAGGGCCCCCTCGTACTCGCCGCTGCGGCGGTCGGCGTTGAGGGCGGCGTAGCCGATGCCGACGATGAGCAGTACGACCGCGGCGGCGGCGCCCAGCACGATGAGGGTCCTGTTGCGCTTGGCTTTGCGCTTGTCCCTCTCCCTCTGCTCCTTGAGTTTCTCGCGGGAGCGCCTGCGCGCTTCACTGCCCATGTCTTCCCCTGTTCCTCACTGCTGGATACGGTCGGCCGTCCGGGGTCACCGGAAGAGGCCGAGTGCGCGGTCGACGGCGAAGGGCGAACGCGGCCAGACCGCGACGAAGGCGCCCATCGCCGCGAAGGCGATGTCGCGGGCGATGGAGAGCCCGTAGGTGGTCTCCTCCGGGTCGACCTGTCCGCCGCCGCCGAAGCAGCCGCAGTCGATGCTCAGCCCACGGGCCATGGCGGAGACGATTCCGGCGATGAAGACGACCATGAGCAGCGCGCTGACGGCGCCGACGTAGCGGGTGGCGAGCCCGACCAGGAGCAGCGCGGCCAGGGCGAGTTCGAACAGGGGGAGGGTGTAGCCGATGAACCGCGCGGCCTCGGCGGGGAAGAGGTCGTAGGCCTCGACCGCCTGGACGGACAGGGCCGGGGGGAACTTGGAGACGGCGGCGAAGACCAGGACGGCGGCCAGTCCGACGCGGCAGGCGAGGCTGAGCCAGGGCTGGACGGCCTCCCAGCGCGATCCGGGCGCGGGTCGGGCGGCGGGGGTCTGTTCGGTGGTGTCCATCACTGCGGCCTCCGGGGAGAGAGCGGGCGGTTCATCGGATGTGCGGGGCGGATGCCCCCGTCTGCGGGCGGGAGCGGGGCCCCTGCCTCCTTCCGTTCGGTGCGGCCGTGGCCGTGGCGTCCGCCGGAGCGGACGCGGGTCCTTCCTTGGAGTCGTCGCCGGGCCGTGCGGGGTTCCCGGAACGCGGGGATGTGGCCACCGCCACCGCGCGCCGCCGCCCGTCACGTGCGCGTCCGGGCGGATACGGCCCCAAGGGGCGGTCGGGCGGACGTCGGAGGAGGGAGACCCCGCGACCACGCTGAGTGGGCGACCCGTCTCCCTTCGCGTCGGGTCAGATCCTACTGCTTGTGTTGAGTGCGTGACCCTGCGTCCGGGATTTCGGGCGCAGCGAGCGGCCTCGCCCGGGGCGGGGCTGTCCGGCCCCCTTCATGAGTACCTGGTCATAAGGGTGACGGGAGGCTCTCCGGGGACTCTCTCACCCGATTCTCACCGGCTTGACCGTCGCCTTACCCTGCGCGGCGGTGCGGGGGCCGCGGCGCACGACGGGAACGGGGGCCGTCCCGTGGACGGCCCCCGCCGGTGTTCACGCGTCCCGCTGGCCGCGGGTTCCCCGGGTCAGGCGCGGCCCGAGCGCACGCCCTGCGCCAGTTCCTGGGCGAAGGAGCGGACCGCGACGAGCCCGGTCTCCAGGTCCGGCGCGTCCAGGACGCGCTGGCAGAACCCGGCGCCGACGATCACGCCGTCGGCGTAGGCGGCCACCTCGGCGGCCTGGGCCCCGGTGGATATGCCCAGGCCCACGCAGACGGGCAGGCCGGAGTCGCGGGTCGCCTCGCGGGTGCGCCGCACCAGCGCGGCGGCGGTGTCGGCGACCTGGGTGCGGGTACCGGTCACGCCCATGAGCGAGGCGGCGTACACGAAGCCGGTGCACTCGCGCGTGGTCAGGGCCAGGCGCCGGTCGGTGGAGGAGGGCGCGACCAGGAACACCCGGTCCAGGCCGCAGGAGTCGGAGGCGGCCACCCATTCCCCGGACTCCTCGGGGATGAGGTCGGGGGTGATCACCCCGGCCCCGCCCGCCTTGGCCAGGTTCGCGGCGAAGCGCTCGACCCCGTAGCGCTCGATGGGGTTCCAGTAGGACATCACCACGGCGGCGGCGCCGGTGGCCGCGGTGGCCTCCACCACCCGGAACACGTCGTCGGTGGTGGTGCCCGCGGCCAGGGCGCGGTCTGCCGCGCGCTGGATGGTGGGGCCGTCCATCATGGGGTCGGAGTAGGGCAGGCCGACCTCGACGACGTCGCAGCCCCCCTCCACCATGGCCTGGATGACCCGGACGGAGGACTCCACGTCGGGGAACCCGGCGGGCAGGTAGCCGATAAGGGCGGCGCGTCCGGCCTCGCGGGCCTCGGCGAGCTTGGTCTGCAGTGCGGTGGCGCTCACGCCTGTCCCTCCGGGTCGACGAGGCCGAAGTAGGCGGCCGCGGTGTCAACGTCCTTGTCGCCGCGCCCGGAGAGGTTCACCAGGATGACGGCCTCCGGGCCGAGGCGCTCGCCGAGCCTGCGGGCGCCGGCCAGGGCGTGCGCGCTCTCGATGGCGGGGATGATGCCCTCGGTGCGGCACAGCAGCCGGAAGGCCTCCATGGCCTCGGCGTCGGTGACCGGCTCGTAGGCGGCGCGGCCGGTGTCGGCGAGGTAGGCGTGCTCGGGGCCCACCGCCGGGTAGTCGAGTCCGGCGGAGATGGAGTGGCTGGGCAGGGTCTGGCCGTACTCGTCCTGGAGCACGAAGGTGCGCGCCCCGTGGAAGACGCCGGTGCTGCCAGCGGTGATGGAGGCGGCAGTGCGGGGCGTCTGCGCCCCCTCTCCCCCGGCCTCGAAGCCGTACAGGGCGACCTCCTCGTCGGGGATGAAGGCCGCGAAGACGGCCATGGCGTTGGAGCCGCCTCCCACGCACGCGGCGACCGCGTCGGGGAGCCTGCCGACGCGCTCCAGGACCTGTTCGCGGGCCTCCTGGCCGACCACGAAGTGCAGGTCGCGCACGAGCTTGGGGAAGGGGTGCGGTCCGGCGACGGTGCCGAACAGGTAGTGGGTGCGGTCGACGTTGGCCACCCAGTCGCGGAAGGCCTCGTTGATGGCGTCCTTGAGGGTGCGGCTGCCGATGGTGACGGGGACGACTTCGGCGCCGAGCATGCGCATGCGGGCGACGTTGAGCGCCTGACGGCGGGTGTCCTCCTCGCCCATGTAGATCACGCACTCCAGGCCGAGCAGTGCGCAGGCGGTGGCGGTGGCCACGCCGTGCTGTCCGGCCCCGGTCTCGGCGATGACGCGGGTCTTGCCCATGCGCCTGGTGAGCAGGGCCTGGCCGAGGACGTTGTTGATCTTGTGCGATCCGGTGTGGTTGAGGTCCTCGCGCTTGAGCAGGATCCGCGCGCCGCCGCAGTGCTCGGAGAAGTTGCGGGCCTCGCTCAGGGCGCTGGGGCGCCCGGTGTAGTCCTTGAGCAGTTCGGCGAGTTCGGCCTGGTACTGGGGGTCCTGCTTGGCCTTCTCCCACTCCGCGGCCACTTCGTCGAGGGCCGCGACGAGGGATTCGGGCGCGAAGCGGCCGCCGAAGCGTCCGTAGTGCCCGAGCTGGTCGGGCAGGGGTTGGTCGTGGCTCATTGCACGCTCTCCTGGGAAGGGCCGAGCGCGGGGCTCCCCCGGCCTCGCGCCGCGGGGTCCGCGCGCCGACCGGCTGTGCGCCGCCCGGCTCCGGCGGCGCGTTCTGACTGTGGTCAACGCGGCGGCGGGAACCCGCGGCTCACTGGCGCGGGTTCCCTAGAGCCATCGCCATCCGCGGACGGGGCGCGTCGCGGCCGCGTCCGCCGGTGCCTGCGTCAACCCTCTCACGGTCTGCGGCCCCTAGTTCCGGTCCCGCAGGGCGGGGTGGGCCCCGGCGGTGACCAGGTCGGCGACGGCCTCGCGCGGGTTGCGTCCGCGGACGAGGCTCTCGCCGACCAGGACGGCTCCGGCTCCGGCTCCGGCGTAGGCCAGCAGGTCGTGCGGGCCGCGGACACCGGACTCGGCGATCTTGACGACGTCGGAGGGGATGAGGGGGGCGAGCCGGGAGAAGGTGTCCCGGTCCACCTCCAGGGTCTTGAGGTTGCGGGCGTTGACGCCGACGACGGTGGCCCCGGCGTCGAGTGCGCGCGCGACCTCCTCCTCGTCGTGGACCTCCACCAGCGGCGTCAGGCCCAGCGAGCGGGCCCGCTCCACCAGGGAGACCAGGGCCTCCTGGGGCAGGGCCGCGACGATGAGCAGCACGGCGGAGGCGCCGAAGACGCGGGCCTCCCACAGCTGGTAGGAGCTGACCACGAAGTCCTTGCGCAGCAGCGGGGTGTCGACCGCCTTGTGGACGGCCTGGAGGTCGGCGAGGCTGCCGCTGAAGCGGCGCTGCTCGGTGAGGACGCTGATCAGGGCGGCGCCGCCGGCCTCGTAGTCGCGGGCCAGGGCCGCGGGGTCGGTGATGGCCGCGAGGGGGCCCTTGGAGGGGCTGGCCCGCTTGACCTCGGCGATGACGTGTACGCCCGGGCGGCGCAGGGCGGCTTCGGCGTCCTTCGGGGTGGGCGCCGACCCGGCCTGGGCCTTGAGGCGGTCAAGGGGCAGGTCCTCCTGCCGCTGCGCCAGGTCAGCGCGTACTCCGTCGAGGATCTCGTCGAGCACGCTCACCAGTTACTGCTCCCTCGTGAAAGTGGGCCGGCACGGCGGTGGGCCCGGGGTGCGGGCTCCTCGCGCGGCGGGATCGGACACCGCCGCACCGTGTTGCTGGTCATCGTATCCACCCGTGGGCGCCACGGGGCCGCCGACCCCGGCGTGACACTCCGCGGAGGGGCCCCTGGGGGCCTGGAACGCTCCGCCCGGGCGTGCCGGGGCGGAGCGCCGGAGGCGCGCTAGGCGTTCGCGGCGACCATGCCGAACATGACCACGAAGAACAGGATGTACAGCACGATGAGGACGGCGCAGACGATGAAGCTGACCAGGCCGATGATGCCCAGGATCTTGGCGGTGTCGGAGGCGGACTGGGCTCCGGCGTAGTCGCCCATCTCCCACTTGCTGTTGACCTGGAGGGAGAAGATCAGGCCGATGATGCCGATGACGGTGCAGCTGAGGATGCCGAGGATGTTGTGCATCAGGTAGTTCTTGGGCGGGCCGCCGGGGGGCGGGCCGCCGTAGCCGCCGGGAGGACCGTAACCACCGGGGTGGGGAGGACCGTAGCTCATGTGATGGCACCTTTTCAGAGCGTCGTTGTCGTGTGCCGCGGCACGCGGCCGGGTTCGCCGGGTAGGACTGCGGCGGGGCCGTCCTGGTTCTGGTTACCAGCCGGGGAAGAGCGGTGTCCCGGGGGCGAGGAAGGAGAACCAGGGGAGGTTGCGCAGGACCCAGTGCGCCGTGATGACGATGAGCATGCCCCACAGGAACCAGCCCGGTGTCAGTTTGGGGTACCCCTTGGGCGGCCGTATGGAGTGGAGGAGCCAGCGCCCGTAGGTCCAGGCGACGTAGGGCAGCAGCAGCCACAGCAGGGGGTTCATGCTGATGGAGGCCAGGATCTCACCTCGGGTGAGCAGAGCGATAGCCCGCATGCTGCCGCAGCCCGGACAGAAAGTACCCGTGATCAACAACCAGGGGCAGGTGGGGTAGTTACCGGGCTCGTTGGGGTCCACGAAGTGCAGGAGGGTGGCTCCGGCCAGACCGAGCACGCCCAGTCCGGCGGGCCACACGGCCGGGTGCAGCGACGCGGCCCGACGTCTGAGCCGCTCCACCAGGGGACGCGGCGCGACCGGAGCCTGGGGGAGCTGGCTCCGGGACGGCTCTTCGTGCTGTGGGTACACGTGACCAGCTTAGAGGTTCGGGGGCAGACAGAAAGGACGCCCCCGAGCGCTGAGGCGCTCGGGGGCGGGCCAAGCGTGGTGGGAACCGGAAGTCCCGCCCCGCTAATAGGTGGTGTAGGTCGGGCTGGTGGCGGCACTCATACCGATGATGAACAGCACGACGTAGAAGGCGATGAGGAGCGCCCACATGATGCCGCCGACGATGAAGGCGATCTTGGTCCACTTCTTCGCCTGCTTCTGTGCCTCCATGGCCCCCGCGTGGTCACCGCGGTTCCACAGGTCGTTGACCTTGGTGGAGTTGACGATGCCGGGGATGGCGAAGGGCCAGCAGCAGAAGATGGCGACGATGGCCCAGACCAGGCCGTTGTCCGGCGGAGGACCGCTGGGGGCGCCGTAGCCGCCGGAGGGCGGGCCGTAGCCGCCGCCGGACAACGGCCTGGTCA